>NZ_BJKN01000001.1:365697-489628 GCF_006538365.1 Moorella sp. E308F
GCGGCCAGCATGTTTTGCCTTTCCACCACCTGTTCCATCAGGCCGCTACCTTGGCCTCCGCGAGGTGACGTCCCGCTTTGTGCCGGAGAAGAACTCGGCCCTCCCGCGGTCCCCTGTGGCTTCACCACTTCCTCCCGCGGGCAGGCCCCTTCCGGGGGTTTCTGCTGTCTTCGCCCTTCTCGCGAACGCATCGGTCTCACCTCTGACTTGATGTTCGGGCCTTCCCCTGGAGTTCATGACCCCCAGGGTACTATGCCTTCTGCTGACTCCTGCCGGTTCAGCCGTGCCTTTCGACACGGGTTGCCAGCTTTTCCTGGCTTATCCGGCAGGCCTCCCCGGGTAAGAGCGTTAACCTTCGCCCCGCGCCCGCCCCATATACTCTACCATCCCTTGGCAGCCTGGGATTTCGCTGTGTTTCGCCAGCTCATCCGGATGGTCTAGCCTCCTATGGGGTTCTTGTTCATCGGGCCGTGACTTTGCCTCCGGCTTCCTCCGGATCCCACCTCGCGATGGGCACCCTTGCCTTTGGCTAGCAGACTCGTGCTGCCTCGCCTGCAGTGGACTTTCACCACCAAGTTAACGCCCATGCCGGGCGCACGAAAAAGGAGGCTTGCGGCCTCCTTTTACCCGTTTTAACGCTTTTTCTGTTTATTTCCTGCCCGCTGCCGCCCCGAAATACCGCCGCTGAAAGCTTAAGGCCACGTTCACCAAGCCAATCATCACCGGCACTTCAATGAGGGGACCGATGACCGCGGCGAAGGCCTGGCCGGAATTGATGCCGAAGACGGCCACGGCAACGGCGATGGCCAGCTCAAAGTTGTTGCTGGCGGCCGTAAAGGAAAGGGTCGTGGTCTGCTCATAATTGACCCCCAGGCGCATACTGAGGAAAAAGGAGATTAAGAACATGAGGACAAAATAACAGATTAGGGGAATGGCTACTCTGACCACATCCATGGGTAGAGAGACGATATACTGCCCTTTCAGGGAAAACATAACGACAATGGTAAATAACAGGGCGATTAGAGCCAGGGGACTGATTTTCGGGACAAAGTTTTTCTCGTACCATTCCTTGCCCTTCGCCGGCACCAGGATGAAGCGGGTCAAAAAGCCGGCCACAAAGGGAATGCCCAGGTAGATGGCCACGCTGGTGGCCACCTCGCCGATGGAAACGTGGACTTTCATCCCTTGAAAGCCCAGCCACGCCGGCAGCAGGGTGATGAAAATATAGGCGTAAACTGAATAAAAGATAACCTGGAAGATGGAGTTTAACGCCACCAGGGCGGCGGCATACTCGGCATCACCCCGGGCCAGGCTGTTCCAGACGATAACCATGGCGATGCAGCGCGCCAGGCCGATTAAGATGAGGCCGGCCATGTATTCGGGGTAATTGTGTAAAAAGATGATGGCCAGGATAAACATCAGGATGGGACCGATAATCCAGTTCTGAACTAAGGACAGGGCCATAACTTTTCCATTACGGAACACCTTGCCCAGTTCCTCATACTTCACCTTGGCCAGGGGCGGGTACATCATGACGATCAAGCCGATGGCGATGGGGATGGAAGTTGTTCCCACCGACATTTTATTCAGGGCCTGCGCCATTTCGGGCACCACATAACCCAGGGCCACGCCAAAAGCCATGGCCAGGAAGATCCACAGGGTCAAAAAACGGTCCAGCAGGGATAACCTGCCCACGGGCTGATAGTTATTTGCTGGTGCCATGATTTAAATCCTCCTCATGTTATTAGAGGTGAGAGGTAGAAAGTGCGAAGTGGGATCATCTGATCTCTTTCCCTAACGGTCACCGTCTTTACTACCCCTCTTCCGGGGCGGGCGGCAGGCAACCTTGGGGTTCTCCAGTAGCTGCAGCAGCTTATGGTAGTCGGCAGTAAACTCTTTCTTTTCCGCTAGGGGCACATCCAAATAGGCCAGCCAGCCCTGGAGGACAGCGGCCAGTTTTTCTTTATTAAGGTGGTAAAATACCCACTGGCTCACTTTTTCCTCCCAGACCAGGTCCGCTTCCTTCAGGACCCGCAGGTGCTGGGAGATGGCCGGCTGGGTAATGCCCAGGATCTCTTCCAGCTCGCAGACGCACAGCTCCTGTTCGGCCAGCAGGGCGATAATCCTTAGCCGCAGGTGCTGGCCCAGGGCCTTAAAGGCCTTTTCCCACTCCTTTAAAGTCACCCCCTTCACCCCCTTGGATAAGTGATTAATTATATAATATTTGGCTTTAGCAACTTTGTCAAGGTGAATTTATTAAAGCTTTACTTCATCTCTTAACCTTTACATTAGAAGTTTTTCGCTCCCATTAATTTCAGGCGAATTTTTGCTTGACAAATTACCGCCGGCCCTGGTGGTGAGGGTAAATGTGGCCATCCCGGCCAGATTAGAGCCGGCTGGTAATAATCGATAATAAGCGGGCTTCCCCCTTGACAGGGGCTCGTGTTAGCTGTATTCTAAAAGTGGCTTATATATGTTGTCAACATATATAAGCTAATAAAAAAGAGGGGGGGATAAACAATGTGTAATGGCCAGAGTTGCAGTCCGCGGGGTGGATGTTGCTGCCATGGCCATCACCCTGGGGGCTTCCACCGTCACTATCTAACTGCAGTGGAGAAAAAAGACCGGCTGGAAGCATACCTTAAGGAACTACAGGCCGAAGTAAAAGCCGTGGAGGAAAGGCTGAAGGAACTGGGCGAAGGGGCTTAATACCCCTTCGCCGCATCCGTGTCGTGCCCGCTAAAAAGTTTTTCATATCGCGTCAGGAAAGTTTCCAGGGCGGCTTTATTGCGCCGGATGGTCACCGCCCAGTCATGGAGGTAATCTACCCCCTCCGGAGTTATTTCATACCGCCGCCGGGCCGGTCCCGGGCCGCTGGTCGACCAGTGAGACCGCACCAGGCCTTCCTCCTCCAGACGCCTTAAGTTGCGGTAAACGGCCCCGGCATCGGGAACGCCCTCCCATAACCCCAGGCGGTTCATGCTTTCCATCAGCTCGTAACCGTGGGTGGATTTTTCACAGAGCAGTAGCAACAGGCAGGGCTGCAAAAAACTTTCCCTGCGGACGCCGCGACAATCGCAGCGATTGTGGTGCCCGCCTGGTTCATAACCGCACATAGATTCACTCCCTATCTGCTATTTACATATGTATGTTAATATACAATAATAGGATAAACCAATAATTCCATCCCGTCAACAAGGCGCTATAACACATAAAGGAGAGATGCCATGTTTACCCTGCTTCTTTACCTGCTGGCCCTGGGCGGGCTGTTGATTTCTTTCTGGAAAGACCGCCATAAAACCCAGCTGGCTTTAATGAAAGGCTGGAAGGCCTTTACCAACATCTTACCTGACTTTGCTGTCGTCCTGGCCCTGATAGGGATCATGCTGACTTACCTGTCACCTCATACCATTGCCGCCCTGCTGGGCAAAAACAGCGGCTTCCCGGGCATACTGGCCAGCTCCATAGCCGGGTCCATCACCCTAATTCCCGGTTTTGTCGCCTTTCCCCTGGCCAAATCTTTGCTCGACCGGGGCGCCGGTATCATGCAGATTGCCGTCTTTGTTTCCACCTTGATGATGGTGGGCGTCGTCACCGCCCCCCTGGAAAGCAGGTATTTCGGTAGAAGAGAAACTATCCTCCGTAATTCTTTAAGCTATATCTTTTCCTTTATCGTGGCTATGATCATCGGGATGGTGGTGGGAGCGTGAACTTTCTTAACTTAATTAAGACTTACCGCTACTTTTTATTAATCATCCTCTTTGATGTGGTAATAACCGTCTTCCATCCCGGCACCGGCTTGACAATTTTTAAATACACCGCCGGTAACTTTGCCGAGATGCTCGCCATTATCCCGCCTATATTCCTCCTTCTGGGCCTCTTGGATGTCTGGGTACCGCGGGAAACGATTATCCGCTACCTGGGCGAAGGCTCCGGCCTAAAAGGCATTGTCCTGAGCATAGTACTGGGAGCGGCCGCCGCCGGACCCCTTTACGGTGCCTTCCCAGTGGCCGGCGTCATGGCGAAGAAAGGCACCAAATACAGCAACATTATTATTTTCCTCTGTTCCTGGTCGACTTTAAAAATCCCCATGTTCCTGTTTGAAATGTCAGCCCTGGGCATAAAGTTCGCCCTAACCCGCTGGCTGGTCAATGTCCCCGGGATACTGGCGATTGCTTATATTATCGACCGCCTCATAGGAGCGGAAAACAAAGCGGAATTCTACCGGCGCCAGATGGCAAATCCATAGCGGCTTACCCCAGCAACCCCTGGTAGGGCGTTGAACCGTTCACTATTTTCCTCCTCCGCCAGGGGCGGGCAATCCACCCAAAACGTTTTCACCGCTCAGCAACCTGCGGCAAAAGCCAGGCAGGCCAACTGGCCGCACCGGCGGCAATTGTTCCCGGGCAGCCATTTGTATATTTGCAGCGCTGTAGGTCTTTCCTTTTCCAGGGTTTTCAAACAGGGCCAGGCAAGCTAGCCTACGTTAGAACCTCCTGCGCAGGGAAAGAGCATAATTTCCGCCGGTTTGCAGGTACATTTCGCCATCACCAGCTCATCTACCTTTTACTGGCCTATTTCCTCCTGGATCCATTTCTTGATCTCTTCTTTATCGGGTACCCGGCCGAACACTTTAACCTTTTCGTTAACTACCAGTCCCGGCGTCATCATGACGCCGTAATCGGTGATCTTGTTTAAATCCGTCACCTTTTCCACGTCGGCGGCCACGCCCATTTCCGCCAGGGCGTTCATCACGTTTTGCTCCAGTGCCTTGCACCGGGCGCATCCTGTACCTAAGACTTTGATTACCATTTATCCCCATCTCCTTCTTTAATTTAAATTTTACCCTACTATGATACCAAACACCATCCCTGTCAGGGTTGCCATAATGACAACCAGGGATACGTAAGCAAAGGTTTTCTTGAACCCCAACACGCTGTTAATCACCAGCATGTTGGGCAGGCTCAGGGCCGGTCCCGCCAGGAGAAGGGCCAGGGCCGGCCCCTGCCCCATCCCGGAACCGATAAGTCCCTGGATTATCGGCACTTCCGTCAAAGTGGCAAAATACATAAAGGCGCCGACGATGGAGGCGGTAAAGTTGGCCAGCAGGCTATTGCCACCAACCACCATGGCCACATATTTGGCCGGGATGATGCCGGTGTCGACCCCGGGCCTACCCATGAGGAAGCCGGCCACCAACACGCCGCCGAACAGGAGAGGCAAAATTTTAATGCTGAAATCCCAGGTCGAGTCCACCCAGGCCGCCAGTTCTTCCCGCTTGAACCAGGCCTTTAAAATCACGGCCAGGGCTAACAAAAGGGCGATAACCAGGTACCATTTGACGCTGTAAACCGCGTACCAGAAGCCGGCCTGTTCCGCCGGCTTGCCCCAGGCGGCAAAGACAAGGATCAGGACCAGGACCAGGAAATATACGGCCGTCTGTCCCAGGGTGCGGGGAGGCTTTTCTCCTTCCGGCATAAGCAACCCTTTGGCCCGCTCCTTTTCTTCGCCCCGGAAGAGCAGGGCCATGATAAGGCCGATAATTACCGAAAACAGGACGGCACTCAGGGCCCTGCCCAGGCCGATCTGCCAGCCCAGCACCCGGGCCGAAAGGATAATGGCCAGGACGTTAATGGCCGGCCCGGAATACAGGAAAGCTATAGCCGGTCCCAGGCCGGCGCCGCGTTTATATATCCCCATGAACAGGGGTAAGACGGTGCAGGAACAGACGGCAAGTATCGCCCCCGATACGGCACCCACGCCATAGGCCGTAACTTTTTTGCTTTCCGGTCCCAGGTACTTCATAACCGCCTGGGAGGAAAGGAAATTGCTCATGGCCCCGGCGATGAAAAGGGCTGGCACCAGGCAGAAAAGCACGTGTTCCCTGGCGTATTCCTGCAGCATGTAAAAGGCTTCCAGAATGGCGCCCTGCATCCTGGGATGCTGGAAGGGCAGGAAATAGGCGGCTAAAAACACGGCGACAATCAACAGCAATTTGCCCTGCTTGCTCACAGAAAAGCCTCTCCTTTTTTACCATGCTGGCATTAACAGCGAAAGTATCAACCAGGCTCACCATTACCCTGGCCAGCGCCGGGCATGCAGCAGGGGGTGACAGAGGTTTTATTAGTACATTATAATTTTGCTATATTAAGCTTAGCTTTTATATTTGGCTTTGTCAATAGGTATTTGGCATAAACTGGACGTTTTATGTATGCGAAATAAAATGGAGAAGGGGTAACCGCCCTTCTCCGTTTTTTAATCTCCATTGTAGCAAATGTTAAACCGGGCCTGGCGGGGCGCTACCTTTACTGCGATACCCCAGTATCCTGGTAGCGTTGAAGATGGCCACCAGGGCCACGCCTACATCGGCAAAAACAGCTTCCCCCATGGTAGCCACACCGAAGGTCCCCAGGACCAGGAAGAAGGCCTTTACGCCTAAGGCCAGGGCCACATTTTGTTTCACGATCCGGGCCGTATGTCGGCTAATTTCCACAGCCGTGGCCAGTTTGAAAGGGGCGTCCTCCATGAGAACCACATCGGCGGCCTCGATGGCGGCATCGCTCCCCAGGCCGCCCATGGCCACCCCCACGTCGGCCCTGGTGATGACCGGGGCGTCGTTGATGCCGTCACCCACGAAGGCGAGTTTCCGGCGCCGGTCAGGCAGAGCGGCCTGCAATTCCTCCACCTTCGCCACCTTGCCTTCCGGCAGGAGCTCGGCAAAGTAAGCGTCGACGCCCACTTCTTCAGCCACCCGGCGGGCCACCGCCTCCTCATCGCCGGTAAGCATCACTATTTTCTTTATACCCAGCTCCTTAAGCCTATTAATTGCCTCCCTGGCATCAGACTTCACCTCGTCGGAAATGACGATGTAGCCGGCAAAGGTACCGTCAATGGCCACGTGGACGCCGGTGCCTGCCACATTGCAAACCTCATGGGCGATTCCTTCCCGGTGCATTAAACGATCGTTACCGGCCAGGACCCTTTTCCCATCGACCACGGCGCTGATACCGTGGCCGGGAATTTCCCGGTATTCATCGATCCTCTCGGGGGCAATCTCCTGGCCGTAGGCCGTCCGGATGGACTGGGCGATGGGATGGCTGGAGTAGACCTCGGCGGCGGCGGCAGCTGCCAGGAGTTCGTCTTCCTGAAAACCGTTGTATGGAACCACCTGCGTCACCCGGAAAACTCCTTTCGTCAGGGTACCGGTTTTATCAAAAACCACGGTATGCAGCCCGGTCAGGGCGTCCAGGAAGTTGGCGCCCTTGACCAGGATGCCCTGGCGCGAAGCCGCGCCGATGCCACCGAAGTATCCCAGGGGGATAGAAACTACCAGGGCGCAGGGGCAGGAGATGACGAGTAAAACCAGAGCCCGGTACACCCATGTAGAGAAGGTAGCCCCGGGCAGGACCAAGGGCGGGATGATAGCCAGGACCAGGGCTCCCAAGACCACTGCCGGGGTGTAGTAACGGGAAAAGGCAGTGATAAACTGCTCCGTCGGGGCTTTACGGGCCGCGGCATTTTCTACCAGCTCCAGGATACGAGCCACAGAGGATTCGCGGAAGGGCCTCGTCACTTTGACGGTCAGGAGGCCTTGGCCGTTAATCATCCCGGCCAGGATTTTTTCACCCTTTTCCACTTTGCGGGGCACGGCTTCCCCCGTCAGGGCCGAGGTGTCGACAAAGGAAACGCCCTCCACTACCTCGCCGTCCAGGGGTACTCTCTCGCCCGGCTTGACAACAATAGTTTGACCCACCTCTACCTCCTCCGGCCGTACCTGTTTTGTTTCCCCGTTTAGCTTCAAGTTGGCGTACTCCGGCCGGATATCCAGCAGGGCAGCAATGGAACGGCGGGAGCGATTGACAGCCCGCTCCTGGAAATACTCGCCTACAGCATAAAAGAGCATCACCGCTGCCGCCTCGGGTAGCTGGTGAATGACAATGGCGCCAATAGTGGCAATGGTCATCAGGAAGTTTTCGTCAAAAAACTGGCCCCGGGTCAGATTGCGCACGGCTGTCGTGAGCACCCGCCAGCCTACCAGGAAGTAGGAAGACAAAAGAATCGTATACTCGGCCAACGCGTAAGGAGTGCGATGAAGCTGCTGGTTAAAAATAAACCCTATTGCCAGGAGAAGGCCTGCAACTAAGATGATATATAATTGAGACTCCGGCCTCTGGCTGGTAGTATCTACAATATTCACGCCGGGTTCGACCCGGGCGATGACCTCCTGGGCCGCCGGTAGCAGTTCCGGGGGCAGGTCTAAGCTCTGGTTGGCGAAGTTAACGGTAACCTGTTCTAAACCTTTTACTTTACGCAGTTCCCGCTCAATCCTGGCAGCGCAACTGGCGCAGTCCAGTCCCTCCAGGGTGTAACGCATACCTTGGCCTCCTATCTCCCCTCAGCAAAGTGGGCCTGAGCCTCACGGATCAGGTTTAAGATGTGCTCATCATCCAGCGAATAATAGACCATCTTGCCGTCCCGGCGATACTTAACCAAGCGTAAAGCTTTCAGCAGGCGCAAGTGGTGGGAGACGGCAGGTAAACTCGTGTCCAGGAGCGCGGCCAGATCACACACGCAAAGTTCCTGATGGGCCAGCAGATAGAGGATTTTGGTCCGGGTTTCGTCCCCGAGGACCTTAAAAATTTCCGATAAACCGGCTACATCCAGCACCTTGTCCTTCAGGTGCTCAAGGTGGCCGGAAGGACAGAAGCTATCACAGAGGTCATTATTAGGCAAGGATAACCACTCCAAACGATTAATCAATTGTTTAATTATAGTATATTTATCTACTCCTTCAATGTCAAGCTCAGGAAGTTCAATTATCGCACTACGTTTTATAATTCTTGGAGAAAATAGAAAAGGAAGCTTATAGCTTCCCCCGAGACATATCTTTTGCGGTAGTTACCCGCGCCAGGGGTTGCAACCCGGTCTAACTTCCCTTACTTTCATCTTTACCATGTCGCCCCTGCAGTTCCGCCATGGTGGTAGCTATTTCGCGGGTCAAAATACTGCCCACCAGGTCCAGAACTTCAAAGATTTCTGGATGTTTGACCCGGTAAAGAACCTTTAACCCTTCTTTGCGGGAGACGACGATATCCTCCTTGCGCAGCACGGCCAGGTGCTGGGAGATATTCGGCTGCTCCAGTTCCAGGTTTTCTATAAACTCGCAGACACACTTCTCCCCCTGGCGCAGTTGTTCCAGGATCCTCACCCGGGTCGGGTGGGCCAGGGCTTTGAAAAATTCCGCCTTCAGGCTGTAGAGTCTCTCAGCCAAAGAATGTCCTCCTTATATGCGAATTTCTGCATATATTAGTTTATGCTTTAAAATCTGGATTGTCAAGGACCAGGCTCCAGCCGGGCGGTAAACGGGCTTCCGGCAATTTCCCGAAAATAAAGGCCTTATGGCCTGACCTTATAAAACGGTATTATGTCTCCCTAACCCGTCGCCACCTTACAGCCGCAGCGGTTAGACACAGTCATAATTAGGACAGCCTCGCCCCGGTCCGCCGCCACCCGGAAAAGCTGCCGGGCTGCCCGCCAGATGGCCTCCTCCTCACCGCGGATAATGGTGCTCATGGCATTGACCTCTACTTCCACCCCGCTCTGCTCCAGAGCCGCTACCGCTTCCTTGATTACCGGCGTATAGGCGGCCGTCCCCAAGGGGTAGAGGGACAACTGGCAGGCAAGCATCATTATGCATGAACCTCCCTTTTTAAATTTGGTACCAAATAAATAAAGTTAGCTATTCACATCTAAAATACCCACTGGCCTGTCCCGGCGGAAGTTCAGAAAGCCAAATATGCCGCCACAGCTACCGCCAGGAGGGCCGCTTCCGGGCCAACCATCATCCTGAGCACCTTGCGCAGGTCGGCCTTGAAGAAGTCCACAGTGAGGGCCAGGCAGAGGTGCATGGGAGTTAACATGTTCCCGGTAAAGCCGGCTACAAAAATGAATACCGCCAGGGGCAGGCTTATCTGCCCGCCCACGGCAGTCATGACAATGGGAAAGGCGATCCCGACATAAGCTACCGTCAGGCCGGTAAGCATTCCCACCAGGAAACTTATAAGGCCGAAAATCAAAAATTCGGGTACAGGCAGCATGGCCAGTAAAGAAGGCAGGCCATCGACCGCCCGGGTATCTACAAGTACCTCCTTGAAGAGCATTACCCCCCACACTAGCAGGAGGGTCTTTACGGCTATGGCCTCTCGGCACAGGTGCCAGAATTTTAACGGTGTATAACGGTGCCGCACCAGCAGGAAAAGGAGTACTACTCCCACCGCCAGGCCGACCTCCACGTGAAAAACCAGCACCAGGGCCACCACTACCAGTACCGGCAGGATGCTGAGGAAGAGTTCCCTGGCCAGGGTGCGGCGACCGGCCGGCAAGCCTTCCCTTCCTTCTCCCTCCGGCTCGATTTTTACTCGTCGCAGGGCTGGTATACCCAGTAAGATGACCAGCAAACCATAGGGAGCCAGGGCAGCAATCAGGTGGGGTAAAGGGATCCCGCTGAGGCGGGAGGCCAGCAGGACCCCGGGGTAAAGGGGAAGGAAGTACTCCCAGATATGACGGTAGTAGTAGTTAATAAAGCTCTTTTCTTCGGCGGCTATAGCAGTACGCGCCGCCGCCTGCCCCACCAGGGGAGCGGAAAACAGCGCGCCCCCTGCCGAAGGCATAAGGCCGATAAAGGCCGGCAACAGAGCCATCACTAGCCGCCGGTTGCGTATGAGGCCGCGCAGCCCTTGCAGCATCCTCTCCAGGTAACCCTGTTCTCCCAGGAGGTGTTCAAAAAGCATGATGAGAGCCAGGATAACCTCCAGCTCCAGGGTAGCGGGGCTTCTGGTGGCCTGCCAGGCCATGCCCAGGAAAGCAACGGGACCGATGTGGTAAAGGGCGGCCAGGAGGAGCGAGCTGCCAAGCATCACCGGTCCCAGGGGCGCCCGCCGCCCCAGGAGCACCATCATTATCCCGAACACCAGCAACAGCTTGAGTCCTTCCAACGACGTTCCCTTCTCTGTACTGTTACAGTTACCACTTATAATAATCACGCCGCAACAATAAATCAAGGGGTATTACTTCTAGAGAGCAGGAAATTCCGGGCACCTGTCAAGGGAAGAAACCCTCATGGATGGCGTCACCCCTGCCTGGCAGCCGGGATGGCGGAGTTTATCAGGGTGCCGGAAATTTTAAGAAAAAAGACGGGGCTGAGGCCCCATCTTTTCCTTCTACCTTCTCGCCAGGTTTGCCTTTCGTTTGTGAGACTAGGCACGACTATTACAGGCTATAAAGCGTGCAATGCTGCGATCATAAGTTCTTTCTATTTCCGGTGGAAAGAGACAGCCAGGCAGCTCTCCATATTTCCGGTGATAGGTTATACATTCGCAGCATTTACCTTTGCGGCTGCAGGGTTCATAGGTACAGGTGCACCTTTCCTTATTGGCTTGCAGATTGCACTGTGCCATTTTCTCACCCCTTACTGGCCCCAGCGTATGAAATTATGTTCAAAGTAAAGAAGGGGTTTTTTGTTGCTCTTCACATTGGCCGCCACCACCTGGCCGACAACAATGACATGATCGCCGCTCTGGTAGCGGCCGGAAACCTTACACTCCAGGTTGGCCAGGGCATCTTTGACCACGGGGGTGGCAACCACCGCCGCCGGTTCGGTAGCAACACCAAGTTCCTTGATTTTATCGACATTTCGTCCCGAATGGCTGCCGCAGAAGGCGGCAATATTCTCCTGGTCGTGGGCCAGGATGGAAAGGACAAACTCCCCGGCGGCATCCATCAGTTCCAGCACGTAACGATGGGGATGCAGGGCCACCATCACCTGGGGCGGGTTGGAAGATTCCTGGGTAAACCAGGCCACGGTGGTCAGGTCATGCTTCTCCCCGTGTTTTACACCCACCAGGCCGCAAGGGCAGGCAATTTTGCTCAAGGCGCGGGTAATATCGCTGCTCACAACGTTTCAACTCCTTCCTGCAAAGGAAAAGTTTCCTGACGTTTATATTTTAGTTGAAAACATACTGTAAAGCAACGTTGCTGTACCCACTGCCACATTGACCCCCGCATCGGCGACACTTTTCCCGGGTCGAAAGAACACATTACCATGGCCGGTGCCCACCGCTCTCCGGCGGGTTAATTCCCTGCAGCGCGGCGATCTCTCCTGCCGTCAATTCCCGGTATTCCCCGGGTTTTAACTGTTCGTCCAGCACCAGCGGTCCCATGGCAATTCGCTTGAGATAGGTCACTTTCTTGCCTACCGCAGCAAACATTCGCTTTACCTGGTGATATTTTCCTTCATAAATGGTAAGTTCAACTTCCGACTCCAATTCCTGGCGAAGAATCTTTAACTCAGCCGGCATGGTACAGTAACCGTCATCTAAGATTACCCCCCGGCGAAACGCTTCTACATCTGTTCCTGTAACCATCCCGTGTACCACAACATAATACGTTTTAGGTACATGTTTCCTGGGTGACAGAAGCCGGTGGGCCAGCCGGCCGTCATTGGTAAGTAATAGCAGTCCTTCGGTATCTTTATCCAACCGCCCGACAGGAAATGGATGAAAGGCACGGTACCGGGGAGGGAGCAGGTCAACTACTACTTTCGCGAATCTATCTCCCGTCGCGGACAGGACACCCTGCGGTTTATTCAGCATTAAATAAATGTACCGCCTGTACTCAAGGGGTTTACCGTTGACTAGGATATGATCCCGGCCGGGGATAACATGTAAACCCGGATCACCGGCCGGTTTGCCGTTGACCTGCACACTTTTTTCTTTTATCAGCTTCTTTATCTCTTTACGCGTGCCCAACCCCATGTTGGCCAGCAGTTTATCCAGGCGCTGCCGCTCTTTTACCGCCATTTTTCTTGCCTCACCACTGTTTCCTTACGCCAGCTATGCCAGTCGTCATGGCATGGTCAGCCTCTTGATAAGCATTGTCCCGTAGCTCCCCCGCGGCAGCTTGAAAAAGAGGCGCATTTTCTGCCTGCCGGGGTAAAGGTCATCGGGCTCCGCGGGCTGCAAACTAAAATCGCCGGGAAAAACTACGGCGTTCCTGGGCGTAGACTTAAAAAAGGCCTGCCGGACTTTACGCAGGTTGAAACTGCTGCCCTTGATGCCCCTTTCCTCCATAATAGCCGCAAAAAGCCGTTCCGTACGGGCATCGGGAAACTCCATGCGGCCGGCAGCCAGGGGTAAAGAAAGGGAACGCAAATAGGCCAATTCTTTCCTTTCCAGGCGCCGGTAAAAAAGATAAGCCCCGGCGGTGCCAGGTACGGCCGTAAGCTCAAGGCCCATATCCTGCAAAATCCTTCTCACCAATTCGTTAAAGAGAAAACTCTGGTAGGCCGAAAAATAAAGGGAGAGCTCTTCGCGGGGTATCATCTGCAAGGCCTCTATGTAAGCCTTGGGTTTCCCGGCGAGCAGGGCGAATATTTTATTTTCCATAGTGGTTTTGGCACGTGCGAGGCAGGTCGCCCAGTCACCCCAGTGTTCGCGGAAAAAGAGCTTGCGCTCCCGGGCTTCTTTTTTTTCCTCCGGGTAAATACCGGTAAGGTAAATCTGCAGGCTGCCGTTGTAGTGCCGCTTCAGCAGCCTTTCGGCCATGAAGCCCATCTGGCGGTCCATGCTGCCAAAACGCTGGTCGTCATAGTAATTAGGGTAGCCGAAACCCCGCACCTCATCAACCCGACGGGTAATGCGGGATACCTCTGCCGTATCCAGGGAGCGGAGGGTGATGGCAAATTCGTTTCCCTCCAGGAGGTCGGGCCCCATGGGCCGGTCCATATAGCCAATGCTCCGCAGGGAAAAGTTTTCTTCTTCAGTGGTTAAATCAGCAGCATGCTTTACCGTGACGTACTGAAAGGTATGGGCGTGCCTGTCCTTCAATCCCCCGTAAGCAAAAAGGCGGTAGGGAAGGTTATGGGCCTTTGCCAGCCGCATTAAAAGATCAATGGTATTCCATCCCTTCTTTTCCAAAAGATACAGCCGGTAAGGACCCTTTGGCCGGACAGGCAGGCGGGCCAGCTCCCGGACCACGAAATCCTCGGGGATCACCTTTAATTTCATTGCCTTGCTCCTTATGCCTGTTTATCGCCTCCCTAAATATGTACCACAATCCCTGCCGCTTTGCAAATGTGCCGGCCCGAAAACAAAAGCCGGGGCACCATCATGCCCGGCCCGGTATCTGGAAGCACCAGGTGAAAATCATTTATAAAGCTGGTTAATGTATTTGCCGCCGCCTGGCTTCGGCTTCGCGCCGCAGGCGCGCTAGCACGGCAGCGAGTCGGAGCTCGCTCTTGCGCTCCTTCATGCCGTCCGCCAGGCGGCTGGCGGCGTCTATAGCCGCCCGGATTAGGATGCGCGGCGCCAGAAAGCTAACCGTGCCGCTCACGACGGGCACCCGGCAGTCGAAAAGCAGATATTCGGCAATGGGCTTTAAAGTTTCCGCCGACAAACCGGCAATAAGCAACTTTTCGCGCGTCTCGCTCTGAACTTCGACTTCGCGCAGGACGGTAAAAAAAGATGCATCCGCTCCGCACGGACGGGCCTTAACTTCAAGGAGGTCCCGGATAACCAGATAGTCGAGGATCTCCTGGGCCCGGGCGGCGCAGAGGTTTTCCTGTTCAATCCGCTCAGCCGCCAGATAGTGCTCAAATTCTTTCCGGGCCAACTGAGCGAGCTTTTCCCGCAGCGGTTCCACCTCCTCGGCACCCAGGGTCTCTCCTTCCGCGAGCTGCAGGTTTTCTAAATCCTTCCAGGATAGTATAAGGCGGACCACGCGGCTGTCTCCTGCTTCCCGGCAGGCCGCAGCATAGCCCACCACTTCAACGCCATCCATCCCGGGAACGGGCACGGCCAGCCGCCGGACACACCGGGGAAGCCCGAAACTGTTCATGTGTTCTAAAACGCGCTCAAAAAACGGATCGCCATACGAGGCAAAATGAACGCGCCTGCCGTCCCCGGCCAGTCCCTGCTCGTAAAGCTCCCTGGAAACGGTTAAGACTGCTCCTTCCGGCACCCCCTCGATGCCAGCCAGGGTCAGCACAGGCTTACCGTCCTCATCCCCGAAGGCACACCCCAGGCGGCGCAGGTACGGCGAACCCTGCAGGGCCTCCCAGATGGCCGCCAGGTTTACCGGCGACGGCCGCCGTTCAGCTAACCGGTCCAGCCGCATGTAAATCTCATAAAGTTCCTGCGGGTTTATCTCCATGCTCTCCGTACGCCGGCGCTGTTCCTTAAGCTTCTCGAATGCGCGCGCCTCCAGCTCCTTTTCGGTCAGCGTGCCCTCGGCCAGCTGGCGAAAATCCTCCGGTTCCACCGGCAGCAGGGAAACCTGCTGGGTGCCGACGATAAGGTTGGCCTGCGCCAGGCGCGAGAGCAGCCGCCCGTATACAATCTCCTCGGCGCTGCCGGTATAACAGAGATTAAGGACATAAACATCCCGGTGCTTCTGACCGATGCGGTCAATCCGCCCGATCCGCTGCTCGATTTTCATAGGGTTCCAGCCCAGGTCAAAGTTAACGAGGAAGTCGGCGGTCTGCAGGTTCAGACCTTCCGCCGCGGCGTCCGTGCATACCAGGACGTCGATCTCGCCCTGCAGGAACAGCTCCTTTACCCTTTCGCGGTCTACGGCCACCATGCTGCCCGTAGCCGGATCGTAATACTCGCCCCCGCGGCCGGAATAGGTACCGATGCGCATGCCGAGGTCAGCCTGACGCAGGCGGGTAACGATGTCCACGAGGGTATCGTAAAAACGGGTAAAGATTACCGTCTGGCGAATACGACCGGTGCGGCGGTCGCGGCGCCGATCGAGCCTATTCATAAGTTCCTGCATCTTTGAAGGAAGTTCGGTCAAATCTACCAAAAGGTTGAGCATTACCTGCAGCCGCTCCCGCTCCCATTCCAGATCGGCTCGCTCGCGACCTTTGAGGAGCGTTTCCGACGCCTCGAGGTCGTCTTCGTCTTCACTTTCATAGACCGCCTCTTCCAGGGCAGCGGGGGCAAGCTCCCCTGCTTTCGTTTTCGTTTCACCCTGGTGCCGCAGGGTAGCTTCAACCCTGGCCAGGCGGCGCTCCAGCGTCCGGCGCAGGGCGTAGAGGCTGGAAGCGAAGCGCAGCCGCAAAAAGCTCAACAGAAAGCTCAACATCTGCTGCGCCTGGCGGTCGCCGTGGGCCTTGATCTGCTCGTTCAATCCATTGCAGTATTTTTCCAGCTCATCATAAATACGCTGTTCCAGTGGTGTAAATTCGATCCGGGGCAAGGAGAGGATATGGCGCCGGGGAAGGTTTTGCCGCAGCCGGCCGCGGTCACGGTAGATCTCCAAAAGCTGCCGGGTATGGCGGAGCATCACCCGGGAAAGGGGAGAGACGCTGAATAACAGGCGCCGCATCAACCGGCGGTCCCTGCCCCGGGGAACACGGCCGTACTCCAGCCAACGGTGCAAAGCTGCCCGAATGCGTCCGTCAATGACGCTCTCCTCGATAAAACGCCAGAGCATGGGGTCCTGCCCGCGTACCGCCTTTACAGCCCGCCGCAGGAAGTCCCATTCCAGTTCCCCTGGTTCCTGGCCGTCCAGCAGACGGCCCATAATATCATAATACTGCAGTGTCAGGGACGGGTCGTACTGAAAGGCGCCCACCCGATTGGTCAGGGCCAGGAGGTCGCATACTTCCACCGGATGGATCTGCATCGGGGTGGCCGTGGCCAGCCACAGGGCGCGTGCCCTGGGGCGCAGGTAATCCCTGGCAACTTTATAGAGATTACCATAGTCCGGGTGCACCCCGCAGCCAGCTGCAGGATTATGCCGCCGCAGGGCATGAGCTTCATCCACCAGGGCAATATCGAAGGGTGCCGCCAGGGCAAGGGCCTCTGCCCGCTCACGACGATAAAAGAGCCCCGTGGATATGATCACCAGGTCCGGTTCGTAAAGGGATCTTGCCGGCCGCGTTTCTTCCACCGGGAAGATATATTCATGGGCAGTTTCCGGCGTGGTGCGCGCCAGGCCGAAGGAAAGGAGCATCTTCGTTGCCATCTGGCGGTGCCACTGGCTGATGAGGCTTGCCGGCGCGGCAATGAGGATGCGTTTTACCAGGCCCGCCAGGTACAGGGAACGAAAGGCCAGCCCCGCCTCGATGGTCTTCCCCAGGCCCACCTCGTCGCCCAAAATGTAGGAATAGGGCCAGGTTTCAATCAGCCGGCGCACCACGATGGCCTGGTGGGGCCACGGCTCTACAGGTGCGGTCTCCATGCCCACGTAACGGCCGCCCGGCATCCTGGGCGCGTCGCGCAAGATGGCGAAGCGCAGCCGCTCCATGGCCGCAGGCAGTGGCACCGCTCCCACCGCAGCCCTGGTACCATCCACTTCTGCCGGGAAGTCAATCCCTTCCGCGAAGCGGATCAAGCGGCGCCGCACTGCTTCCGGCAGGGTCAGCACCGGCAGGTGGGGAACTTTTCCATGCCACAGGTTCTCAAAGGCCGCTACAGCTTCGTCGACCCGCCGGCGGTCCGTATCGCCCCACCAATCGCAGTGGACGTCAATATTTTCAGCGTTCAGGATCAGGGCCGTCTTTGATTCATTCAGCGTCCCGGACCCGTACATCCGGTTGCCAAACTCGTCATAGAAGACAAACCACTTTTCGTGGACATAGCCGTCGTCCACAGCATCCAGGGCTAGGGGCTCACCGGTTTCTTTATGCACGCGGAAGGCCACCCGCACCTCAAGATAGCCGTGGGCCACCATCCAGGCAAGGAGCGTTACGCCATTGCGCACCCCTTCCGGCCAGGAAGCCTCCCCCTCAAGCTCGCCGTTTAACCTTGCCGCCAGCCGCTCCCTGTCCCCGGCCAGGATGGCCCGCACATCTTCGGGGTCCAGGTCGGCGCCGACGATGAGGCGCATTTTTCCCTGGCGGCCGACAAAAGCCGAAAACCCCATCGAGGCGGCGGCCAGGGACGACGAGCGAAAGTAGCCGGCTACCCGGTCGTAGCGCACCGCCAGGCTCAGGGCGGGCACATAGAAATCGTGCAGCATGTCGAGGGGGCGGCCGTCGATCAGGGTAGAAGACGTCCGGTAGGACAGGAGCCAGGATCGGGACCGCAGGCCCTTACCTTGCGAAGGGTTTTCCATGAGCTCGGGCATCAGCTATCTCCTCACACTTACTGGTATCCGGAAGTTCTACTGCAAGCCGAAGAGAATGGCCTCCGCTTCTTGGCGCAGCTTTTCGTCGGCCGCCTGCGCCGCCCAGACGAAAAGGAGATCGCGGAGCACATGCTCCCGTCCCCCGGCATACTGGGCCAGATAGGCGCGGGCGAGGGGCACATCGCCTTCCCGGTAAGCGAGGATTAAACCGTGGAGAAGGTCCCACTCGGTCTGCGGGTTATCTAACCGCTTTTTGCTGCGCTCCTCCGGCCGGGCCAGGCGCAGCTTCGAACCCCGGCGGACGAGGGGCGCGTGGTAGCCGCCGTCCCCGGCAGCGGCACGCCCGGTACGTCCGCCGCGGCTTTCGTCGTTGATGCCGATCATGCGGCCGCTGACGCTATAACCGGCAGCCCTGCCCTCCAGGCCGATATTGAGGGAACGGGAGAGGTTCAGGGCCTCATCATAGGGAAACTCAGCCAGGCCAAAGATGCCGTAGAGGGTGAGGGCCATGGCGGCTTCCGGGTTTAGGTCTTCCACCCGCAGGCGTCCCCCCGTCAGACGGGTGATCTGGTACTGGGCAACAACGGCGCTGGCCTCGTTCATGGCGCGGGTGGGGCTGACCAATTCATCGCCGTCCAGCACCGGCCAGTGCTGGGAAAGCACATGGAGAGCGCGGCCGTAACTGGCCACCATCTCGTCCACCGGATTGAGGTGCAAGGGGGCGAACTCTTCCAGGGCCCGGCGCACGGCCTCGCGCACCAGCCGGGCCACGCCGGTGCCGCCGAAGCCGCTCCAGGTGGCGGGTTCGCCGTCCTTTACCTCCCGCTTGCGGCAGGTCAGGAAGATAGAACTGGCGGCGGCAGCCATGCCTTTCTGATGGATGGACTCTGCTGCCTCGGACTCCACCGGCAGCGAAGAAGTGATCGTCCAGCCGCTCTCAATAAGGGAGCGCGTCAAAGCCTCCCAGGCCTCCTGGGTCTTATGGGTAAACATGATCGTCATGATGCCGTCGTCTTTGAGAACCCGGCGGCACTCGAAAAAGATCTCGCCCATCAGGCGCTCGTACTCCCTGGCCGCACCGGCGGCCGACCCATCCCGGGCAGGATTGGCCACGGCCTCGTCCCTCTTGTTGGTAAGCCGCCGCCGGAACAGGTCCGGGTACAAGTCGTGGAGGGTGCGCCGCTGCCAGACGTAGAAGTAGTCGGACAGCTCCGCGTACTGGACGTTGTTGTAATAGGGCGGGTCGATGCAGATGAGCTCGACGGAAGCATCGGGCAGGTCCAGGCTGGCCGCCGTGCCGCAGCGGATGGTCACCGGCGGGGCGGCGCCGTTAATGCGCTCATGCAGGGGCGCCACCAGCTCGGCGATGCCGGCGTAGGCGTCCAGAACCTGGGCCAGGGCCCAGGCCGCGCCGGAATGGGGGCCGGTAAAGATCATTTCGCCGAATGTCCATTTTAAGGAAAAATCATGACGCCCAAAGGTACCTTTAACGATACCACGTGTATATTCCCAACGTGTTTGTTTGCTGTTATAATCAAGCCCTTTATCAATCATGAACTGTAGATACGTGACTACGGCGCGGCCGCGTTCTTCGCCTAGTTCCTTAATGATTTCGTGCTTGAGGCGGTTAAGCTCCTCGACCAGTATTAGGTGCCCCAGGAGCTGGCGCGGGGTAAACATGTCGCACCACCGCGTCATGCCGTATATAACAGGACGCATGTCGTTGCCTGGAGGAAAACTTTCCGTCGGAATAAGCCCCTGCCGCTCCCACTCAGGCCACCGCTCGGCGAGGCGCTTTTCGGCCTCGGCCAGGGCTGCCAGGTCCCGGTCGTTGGGCGGCCGGAAGAAGCGCACCTTCTCGGTCTTAATTTCCCCGGCCCTCTCGCCGCTGGCATAGCGCTGCAGTCTGCCGTGTTTATCCAGCTTGGGCTGGTAACGCACGGCTGCGACGCAATACAGCCGGTCCTGCCACCTGCCGTGGGGCGATTCCCCCCGTGCCTGGGCTTTGATCTCTTCGGCGGGAATGGCCTGGCGGCAGTGGACGCAGAAACCGACGCCGTCCTTAACCGTGGCAAAGTTTGGATCCTCGCCGTTTGGCCCCCGGTTGCCCCTGACGCGGTAGGTTTCAAAGCGGACCTTCCCGCCCCTTTTGCGGCCGTCGGTGACGATCCGCACGCCCCACTTATCGCCTTCCTTCGCCAGCCAGCAGGTGTTCAACAGCGGCGCCTCGCCGCCGCAGTGGGGACAGGTGACCTGGCGGGCATACAAGTAGGTGGTCGTATCTTCCCGATCATACTCAGAAATTAACTCCGGGCATTTACTCAGGTGCATCTCTAAGACACGCCGCTCATCCCGGGGCAATGGAAAAACACGGGGAAATATGGATTCTAACTTCTTGTCAAGGATATTAATTAACTTTTGTCCCCATTTCTCGATATCGGCTTTTAACCCCGGGCCATAACGGGCTGGATAATCGAGGGTAGTGTACAGGATAACGGCCGCAACCGGATTGAGCTCATTGGCAATCACCCGGTGCCCCAGTCGCAATGCCTCAAACGGGATGGAACCCCCGCCAGCCGTAGGATCAAGCACCGTAATGTTATGGTATTGCCATTCCGGTTGACGTATGTAGGCGCGTGAATACCCGTAAAGGTTTGGAATACGAACGCCTCTATTCGCCGCGATCTCCATCAAATCTTTAAACCAGGCCGGATCGGCAGCTACACGTTTAATATATAAAACCTCGCCCTCTTGGGGTAGCGGTTCAGGCAGCGGTTCACTCAACTCTTTCCATTTTTTGATGACTGGATGGTCGCTAAGAGAAGGGTTCTCGCCGACGATCTCTTTAATCAATCCTCTCTGTTCTTTCCTGTTATCCTGCTCCCGTTGAAGCGCCCTCGCCACCACGGAATCAACTTTTAATATCTCCCGTCCCGAATCATCCTGGCCGATGCGATCAATTAGTCTTTCATCCAGCGTCCACGGTTCCCCGTTGACCAAAGCCTGCACTTTCTCGATGCCGAGCTGGCGCAAAAACCATTCGGGATCCGTCCCGGCGGGCAGAAGGGAGGCGAGGATGGCGGCGCGGCTCGGTACCAGGGGCCGCCGCGCCCACCAGACGTGGAGAAAATAAAGAGGTGGAAGGGCGGAACTGGCGCCGCGTTCCCGCTGGGTTTCGGCGCCGATCTGGTGGCAGGGAAAGCCTGCTTCGATGAGGCGGACGTCAGTCCTGGCTTTACCGTTCTGCATTACCATCATCCCTATCTGCGCAGCTTCTCAAGGAGTTGCAGGATCGCCTTATCGCCGGGCTGGCCGCCCAGCATGATACGCATGCCGGCCAGCGCCCAGCGGTTGGCCGCCTCGCCGTACTGGGTCCCCCGCGTCAGCCAGTAGGCGGCTTCCTCGCGGGTGAAACGCGCCACGCGCCAGGCCATGAGCTCGACGCGGTCCATCTCCTTCACCCTTTCCTGGAGTTTGAAAATAAGGGCCAGCTTTACGCCTGCTTCCTCATCCAAAGGGAGGTTACCCCGGAAGGAAATGCGGCCATTGCCAAGGAACCGCTGCAGCTCCAGGGGGATCCCGGCCGCGTCGCAGACGCCGCCGATAATGGTGCGGATTACAGGCAAACAGCGGCGCAGGGGCTGGCCGTACAGGTACCCCCGCTCTTTGAGGGCTGTTTTGCTCGCGGCCCCGCCGTTTTTCTGCCGGTCCGCCCCGGGGTTCAAGCGCTCCTTGACCACCAGTACGGGAATGGGTTTATCTTTAAATTCGGTTACCCGCAGAACCCAGGGGGCCTGCGGCAAAAGAGGCCGGATGCGCTGCTGGAAATCCCGTTCCAGCTCTAAGGCATCGGTCGGCTTCTGTTTTGTCATATTTATCCCCCGCTACCTTTGTCGGCTGATTTACTTTTCTTTAGCTCTTTGATAAAGGGGCAGTCTTCGTCAGGATTTTCGATTTCCAGGAAGGCCTCTGTACGTTCCCCTTTGGCGACAGCACCCGCCAGCACCTCAAAGAGCTCCCCGAGGGCCTTCATCGATCCTGGGGTAACATCGGTGAGCTCTATGCGCATGAGCCCCCCTTCTGGAAGCTCCAGGTCCGTCAGCTCCAGCATTTTAATAGTTGTCCTGGCGCCCCGGTTGTAAATGCTGCCCAGCCGCCCCAGCAGGGGTAAAATTTTTTCCGTACCTTCCCGGCCCTCCAGGGTAAGGGTTTGGCCGCTAGCTTTAAGCCACCCCCGTTCCGCCGCTTTTGCCGGTGTGATCAGCACGTCCCCTTTCTGGGGGGTATAAAGGACGGCAGCGGGCCCCTGGATGAGTTCAGGCTTTTCTTGCTGGTCCGGCGTGCCGCGGAAGGCCAGTAGGCGGCCTTTCTTAACCAGGTTCACCACAGCCTCCTGGAAGTCTGGTCCCGGGATTTCCCCGTATTTTTCGGTCAGGTTTTCGGCAACTTCCTCTATCTTGACCGCCCCGCTGCCGCTTACCGTGGAGAAAACGTCATCACCCATCTTGTCAGAATCAGGCCGGTGGGCGGCTATCCAGCCGCGCTGTTTTGCCCCCTGGACGGTAATGAGGCCATAGCCTTCGGCAGCCAGGTTGACCCCCATGGGTATGCCGTTCTCCTGGTGGTAAAATTCAGCCGGCTTCAGGCTGTCTGCCGTGCCCATGCGGTAAAGGCACCATACGCCCTTCTGCACCCCGGCGCGGATAATCTGCTCGAAGACGGCCGCATTCTCCAGTACCGGCCAGCTGCGCACGCAGGCGAAATTATCCCGCAGTTTGGCCAGGGTTATGGTATCGCCGTGGTCAAAGAAGAGCTTGCTTAAATTTATAAGGTCCGCATGGGTGGTATTGCTGGCGGTGAGAAGCTCGCCATCTTTAATTAAGATTTCGCGGATTTGCTCTATGAAAGGTATGCCACCCTCGCCGCCGGCCGTCTTGAGGTCGCGGCGGATAATATGCCCTCCTGCCCCCGGATAGTAGAAGCGGGTATAGATACTGGCGACGGTGGTGACCAGGCCCTGCTCCCGCTCACTGAAACGTTTTTGGAAATCTTCTTCCGCCAGCCGACGGGGGTTGAGCCCATAACTCTGGGGCCTGTCGCTCAAGAGGCGCATGGCTTGGACCTGGCGGGCGATAGTTTCGATACGCTGGCGTGCTTCTTGTATCTGGACACCTCGATTTGCAAATAACTCTCCCTCATCATACATTCCTTGGACAGTGACGGTTTCAGGAACCAGGAGAAAGATGAGGTTCTGCTGTTGCCGGGGTGTATTAACCCCCCTGGTAGTCACCATAGCCTCAACATCAATGGTTTCGGCACCAAGGGCGACGACCCCCAGCACAGGCCTCCCTTTGCCGTCAGGCAAATGTTCCGGCAGCGCGACGTCGTGTTCTATATGGAACAAGCCTGAACCGCCGGTGATGATCTTGCGCGCCGTAGCTTCAAGGAGATCCTGTACCTGTCGCGCGGTGATGGTATTGCGGATCCTGGCAAGAATGTTGTTAATCGTCGGCTCGGGGCTGGCAAAATATTTCCCCTGCTCGTAGCGAAGGTAAAAGGCGCTTTCGTTTATCTCCTCTAAGGCCATGCGCACCTGGGTCGGCGTCAGGCCGGGAAAGGATACGGCGAACAGGGCCTCGGCCTCGGTGAGGCCGAAGATTTTGGAGTCCAGGCCCTCTTCACGCCCCACCAGGCTGTGGAGAAAAACCGTCTTCCAGGTGTACTCGTAAAGGGGGCGCCCCTCCGGGTGGGGGTTGCGCTGGTCGGCAATCTCGGCATTGCTGCGACCGCCCTCGAGAGTGTCGGTATCGACACCGCCCACATCGGCATTAAGGACGAAAAGCAGGTCGGAGCTGCCGGTGCGGCCAAGGATCTCATTGACCACCCGATCCGAGCGCAGGTCCAGGTGACAGGCGTGGATCATGGGCACGGCCTGCTGCTTTTGCCACAGGCTGCGGACGGCCAGGGCCAGCACCCGCAGGACGCCGCGCGTGCCCTGGAAGTTCTCGGCACTGGCCAGCTTGTTATTCAGGAAATCTATCAAGGTGGGGTGGAAGGGATAGCTGGCAAGCAATCGGCCCTGGAAATCATCGCTGGTGGCTTCCTGGGGAAGCATGGTAGCGTTGCGGCGGTACATGGCGATATATTCCGCCGCCGTCTCCCTGGCAGCTTCGCGGTCTATGGATAAAAAAAGGCGTTTGGCCAGGACGGAAGCGATCTCGGCGGCATGCACCGGGGTAACCTGGACGGCGTCGCGGGCCACCACGCTGGCTACGCCCTTGACGGCTTTTTCGCCAATCCCCAGGGCGTCATCTTCACTGACCTCTTCACCGCGCACCTGGCTGACGAGCCTGGCCAAATGCTCCGTCTGGCGGGCAAAGGCATCGGTGGCGCTGGCCAGGGTAAGGATGACGGCAATGCCGGGATGGTTGCGGGCATAACCGTCCAGACCCATTAGAAAGGCAGCAAGCTGGTTGGCCCCATCGGGCCGGGCCGCTTCCAGGCGGGCCGCGTACTGGGCCAGCTCATCCAGCATGATAATGGCCCTCCGCCCTCCCAGCACCCTCTCAAAATACGTCTTGCCGGGTGCGGCATAGGAGCCGGCCTCCTCTTCCACCTGGCGGTAGAGCTCCTCGCCGCCGATTTGATAGGCAATCTCTCCCCAGAGGGTATAGGGGACCAGGGCATTGCCTTGCGGTTTATGTACTGGGATCTCGTCCCCTGCCACGCCAACGACAGCGACTGAACCGGGCGCCGGGAGAAGCTGCGGGTCGAGAAAATCTTCGATCAAGCCCCTTAGTTCTGTACCCCGGTGGGCAATGTGGGTGCAGGCGATCAGGGTATGGGTCTTACCGCCACCAAAAGCCGTTTCCAGGCGGTGGATAGCCGGCACCGTCATATCACCAGCGAGGCGGCCAAAAACTTCCCCCAGGGTCAGGCGCAGGCCATGTGTCGGGTAGGTGGCCTCGCGGAAAAAAAGTTCCGCGTCGGTGTAAATATTATCTATGACGCCCCGGCCGCTGCGGTAATACTCGATGATGGGACTCAAGGATGCTGTAAAAACCTCGGGGTTAAATGTGCCGGCCAGGATCTCGGGACGCGGCCGGCATGTATCTAGTACCGATAGCAAAGTTAATACCCCCTGTCCACATCTTCTAGAATTGACCAATTCGGCATAAAAACGCCAAATTCCTGCCGTGAAGACGTCAAGGTTAATTCGCGTCTGCAAAAAATTCACTCACAGGGCTAGTTACGCGCCTCATTCATTTAAAACCCGGCATTCAGTTGCAATTGTAAGGGCCCTTAATCTCTGGTATAAGGAGTTTTTTATTGCAAGGCTAGGTTATTTCAGGAATTTAGCTGATTTTAGGGCACGATGGCCCTTGACAAGCTGATATTTTTCTTTATGCAACTCTAGTGATATATTTTTGTAGATGATTTTAAGGATAACAAGGATAGCACAATTTAAGCATAAAAAATTAAAACTATGGTATCCTACCTGCTGGAGGTGTTCTCATGCCTGATCGCAAAAAAGCTAACCGTGAAAATGAACTTAAACGTGCCCCTGAAGCCGGGCAAGCCGTTGAGCCCGAGGAAGCCCTTTCCATCGAGTTTATGGACGCCCTTTTAGATAGATGCTGCCCAGAGGAAGAATAGCCTCCCAGCCCCGCCGGGGCTCTTTTTAACTCCCGCCGGCCTGGAAAATAGCTGCACAAATTGTTTATAGCAAAAAGGTGTCAAACGGCTATCCTACTATTCACGGAGATACTACCCCTTGAGAATTGTGCGGACTAATCGGACTTCGGGCTGGTCCTTTGTGTTATAAACGAGAGAGTAGGTTACCTCTACTTTTATTGGATTGCCAAAAAGATCCTTGTAGCTGGCCTCCACTGTAACCGAGACAGGTGCTTGCCCCTCTTTGTTCATGCCGGGTTGCCCGGGCGCCTTTGCTCCATGATGGGGTTGAGAGGGCCTGGGTATTCTCTTTGACAGGTTCTTTCCCTCTGCCAGAAAGCCAGTATGCCACGAATCCATCACTGCTCCGCTTACTTTGAGGTCTACATCCAGGGCAGGGCCTTCACCAATGTTCTCAACGACCAGGTTGAGAACTCCCTTCATATCGGAAGCCTCCTCCCCTTCAATGACTCCACCTCCTGTTTCCAACCTGGGGTGTAAAAGGGGTTTGAACTGGGCCAACCGTACTTCT
Organism: Moorella sp. E308F; assembly: GCF_006538365.1. Taxonomy (NCBI): domain Bacteria; kingdom Bacillati; phylum Bacillota; class Clostridia; order Neomoorellales; family Neomoorellaceae; genus Neomoorella; species Moorella sp. E308F. Next base: position 392,036 of record NZ_BJKN01000001.1, read on the forward strand.
CTCATCTCCTTGGCCATCTGCCGGGATGCCCTTACCGAGAAATAGTTAAGAAGGGCTAAAATGGTTATTGCCGCCGTCGATATGATCTCAAATATCGGAATACTGCCCTGACTCATCCTGCTGCCTCCTCACTCCACCAGACATTATTGGATTACATTTGGGGCTCTTCTTTAACCTTAACCACTACAGGAAAATTCATGCACCACGCGGATTAACCCCCGCAGATTGGACATATGCACCCGACATTAAACTCTCTCGCAATTTTTCTTCAAGTTTTAAAGGGGCAAAGGCTTTCGAATACGCACCAATTTACGTCACACCCTCACGGGATGTCTGGGCTGCAATCATGTCTGATTCAATACGAACAACAAATCCAGGACCTTTATGCCGAGGTTTGCCGTTTGACTACCGGGCTGACCTGGCTTAAAAAAAGAGTGGCCTCTGAGCTTAATCGCTATGAACGCGTCTCCGTGACATTTTCTCAGTCTGCTTACAGGGTGACAATATCACAGCCGATGACAGGTAATCTGTCAATATATTGAAAAGGTGGTCTCTTTGGCGTTATAATATAACTACATGGAGGTGGAAATAATGGAACAGGTCGGTATCAGAAAGATGAAAGCCTCCTTAAGTCACTATATAAAACGAGTTAAGCAGGGGGAATCTCTTATTATTACCGATCGCGGCCGTCCGGTGGCCAGGCTGGTACCGTTTGAAAACAAAATTCCAGCTGCTATTACTGCTATGTTAGATAAAGGCTTGGCGTCATGGTCCGGCGGCAAACCTCTTGGAGTGAATAAATATTTACCGGTTAAAAACGGCCGCTCCATTGCCAGCATCGTGGAGGAAGATCGCGGGTGATATGTTACCTCGATACCAGTGCTCTGATAAAGCTGTATATTTATGAGGAAGGCTCTCCGGAAGTAAAAGAACTTGTCACCAATTCTCTCCTTGTAGCTACCAGTAAAATTGCCTATGCCGAAGCAAGGGCCGCTCTGGCTAGGGGTCACCGGGAAAAAGCTCTCGAAGATGAAATATACGCCCAGGCCGTCGAAGCTCTCAAAGATGATTGGCGTAATTACTTCGCCATAGAAGTATCAGACACCTTGATAAAGCTGGCCGGAGAATTAGCAGAACTGCATCAATTGCGTGGCTTTGATGCTGTTCATCTGGCAGCAGCATTAATACTCAAACAACAGGTCAAAGAAAATATCACTGTAGCCTGCTGGGATAAAAGGTTATGGCAAGCATTGAACGCCAATAATTTTGCTTTGCTGCCGGAGAAACTTCCTGGCGGCGGTATGAACTGAAGGAGTTAAAGAAAGGGGGCACGAAACAGGTGGATGCCGTGGTGCGGGAGGCAGCTTTAACTTGCGATAATGGTAAGCCCTTACCGCCAGGTAAAATGACTTTCGAGGAGTTCCTGGCCTGGTGCGACGAGGACACCTGGGCAGAGTGGGTGGACGGGGAGGTCGTTGTTTTGACGCCAGCAGCGAGAAAGCACCAGGACGTTAAGGGTTTCTTATATAGTGTTATCCGTGAGTTCTTATATTACAAAAAAACTGGACGAATTCTGGATGCCCCCTTCCTGGTGCGACTGCCGGAAACCTTACGCCGGGGGCGCGAGCCCGACCTCCTTTACGTCAGTAACGAAAGGATCCACCTTTTAAAAGCAACCTACATGGACGGCGCTCCCGATTTGATCGTTGAGATTACTTCTCCCGAAAGCCTAGCCCGGGACAGGGGCGAAAAGTATGTGGAATACGAAGCTGCCGGTGTCAGGGAGTACTGGCTCATTGACCCCGACCGGCAGCAGGCAGAATTTTACCGTCTGGGAGATAATGGTCGTTACCACACCGTAGCACCTGACGCCAGCGGAATTTACCGGTCAGAGGTAATCCCCGGCTTCTGGCTTAAAGTTGAATGGTTATTCCGGGACCCTCCCCCGGCGGCTATAGCCTGCCTCAAGGAAATGAGTTTAATATAAGTGGCGTTGCCTTGAGTTGACGGTAACCCACTTAAGGAAAAATGGGGTGATATGATGGTCAGATTGAGCCGTAAATTAGAAAAAATAACCCTTTCTCCCAAGCAATTAAAAAGCATGGCGGGTTTCGCAGGCCAGCAGGGGGATGTCCTGGCCTTGTTTTTATATGGCTCCTACGGTACGGAGTGGCAAACGGCACTATCGGATGTTGATCTGGCTGTACTGCCGATGCCGGAAACCTCGTGGGACTATAAGCGCGAATTGGAGCTGCTGGATGAGTTTTGCCATATTGGACGGAGCGACGATATCAACCTGGTGAACCTGCATCGCGTTCCGGTGACCCTGCAAATGCGGGTATTAGAAACAGGGCGCCTCCTATATGTTAAAGATGAAATACTCCTAGCCGATTTCAAGGAAAGGGTCATTCGCCGTTATTGTGATTTTGAACCCGACTTGAAGAACCTGTACCGGGATTTTGATGCCAGCCTGCGGGAGGAATTTCTGTGACGGTTGATATGGAAAAAATCCGCCAGAAGTTGCAGTTTATGCGGCAAGAATTGAGGGAGCTAAAAAAGTTCCAAGGTATGGATTTAAGCCAGTTCCACTCAAATAGCCTGTACGAAGCCGCCGCCACAAGAATGCTGCAGGTAGCCATCGAAGCTATGCTGGACATTTGTGCTCATATTATCTCCAGAGAAGGGTGGGGATTACCTAAGTCCTACGTCGAAACAGTTGAGCTGGCGGCCCGCAACGGCTTGATACCGCAGCAGCTGGAAGATACCTATAAAGCCATGGCCCGCTTCCGTAACCGGGTAGTCCATCTTTATGACGAAATTGATGCTGCTGAAATCTGGAATGTCATTCAGAACCATCTCGATGATTTTAGACCATTTATAGCTGCAGTAATACGGAGATACTTGAGTTAGCCTGTTATTTTGGATGCAGGTTAACCCGCTGGCGGCCGTATAACACCAGCAGCTGGGCACGACCGCTTTTATAAACATCCTCCAGCCAGTTCATTAAGGAAAAGGCCCTCTTCCCAATCTGGAAAGAGAGCCTTTTTCTTGGCATAAAGAACCAAGGTCAACACATCAGGATAACAGAATTATTCTATCTTGCTACTCCACCGTCACGCTCTTTGCGAGATTGCGCGGTTTATCGACGTCGCAGCCGCGGGCGACGGCGGTATAGTAGGCCAGGAGCTGCAGGGGCACTACCGTCACCACCGGCGCCAGCAGGGACGGTACAGGCGGCAGGTAGAGGACGGCGTCGGCCTCGGCGGCTACCGCTGTGTTGCCTTCCTGGGTCAGGGCCAGCACCCAGGCGCCCCGGGCCTTAACTTCCTTGATATTGCTGAGCATCTTCTCCAGGAGTTCCGCCTGGGTGGCCAGGGCCACCACTGGCGTGCCTTCTTCGATCAAGGCCAGGGTGCCGTGCTTTAATTCCCCGGCCGCGTAAGCCTCGGCATGGAGGTAGGAGATCTCCTTCAGCTTCAAGGCCCCTTCTAGGGAGACGGGGTAATCCAGGCCGCGGCCGATGAAAAAGGCGTGTTCGTGGGCAGCCATGCGGCCGGCCAGCTCGCGTATCCGGGGCTCCAGCTTTAATACTTCCTCCACGCGGCCCGGCAATTCCTTGAGGCCCCGGGCCAGCCCGGGTGCCCAGGGAGCCGCGCCGCGCCTTTCTCCCAGGTACAGGGCCAGGAGATAGAGGGCCCCCACCTGGGTTAAATAAGCCTTGGTGGAGGCTACGGCGATTTCCGGCCCCGCCCAGGTGTAGATGATGTGGTCCGCCTCCCTGGCCACCGAGCTGCCGACGACGTTGGTAATGGCCAGCACCGGTGCCCCGGCTTTCTTAGCCTCCCGCAGGCTGGCCAGGGTGTCGGCCGTTTCCCCGGACTGGCTGATGACCAGGCCCAGGGTGCGTTCGTTGAGAACCGGCTCCCGGTAACGAAATTCCGAAGCGACGTCGTCTTCCACCGGCAGGCGCAGCAATTTCTCGAAGATATACCTGCCGACCATGCCGGCGTAATGGGCCGTACCGCAGGCAATGATGGCGACTTTCTCCAGGGCCGCCGCTTCTTCCGGCGTGAAGTTAGTGCCTTCCAGGCGCACCCGGCCGTCACCCTGCAGGCGGCCCGCCAGGGTATCCCTTAAGGCCCGCGGCTGCTCGTGGATCTCTTTCAGCATGAAGTGGGCATAGCCGCCCTTTTCTGCCGCCTGAAGGTCCCAGGCCACATGGAAAACTTCCTTGGCCCGCTTGGTACCCTGGGCATCATAGACATTTACTCCTTCGGGCCTGATCCAGGCCACCTCGCCGTTTTCCAGGATGTAAGTATCACGGGTGTAGGGCAACAGGGCCGGTATATCCGAAGCCAGGTAGGTCTCGCCGTTGGATAGGCCGATAATGAGGGGGCTGTCCTGGCGTACCCCCACCAGCTCCTGGGGGTGGTAGGCGCTGGCCACGGCCAGGGCATAGGAGCCGCGTAAGTTAGGCAGCATCTTGAGGACTGCCTGCAGCAGGTCGCCTTCATAAAATTGTTCCACCAGGTGGGCCAGGACTTCCGTATCCGTCTCGGAAATAAAGCGGTGACCGGCGGCCGTAAGCTCTTCCCGCAGTTCCTGGTAGTTTTCGATGATGCCGTTGTGGACGACGGCAAACTTGCCCGTGCAGTCCAGGTGGGGATGGGCGTTGACGTCGGACGGCCGGCCGTGGGTGGCCCAGCGGGTGTGGCCGATGCCTACCCGGGCACCGTTAAGATTGCCATTGAGACGGCTTTTCAGGACTTGGAGCTTGCCCGCGCTCTTTTCTACTACCAACCCCCCGCCGTTCAATACCGCTATACCGGCAGAATCATAACCCCGGTATTCCAGCCTTTCCAGTCCCTGAACCAATATGGGGACCGCCGGGCGCGGGCCCAGATAACCAACGATACCGCACATATAGAGCTCACTCTCCCTTTATTTTTTTTTAACAAGGGAGAGATAAAGGGTTACCCGACGCCCTTTGTCCCCGGGATTACTCCCGGGTTTTGTAGCGCCTTTGACGGTCGTAACCAGACCGGGGGGCACCCGCCGATACCTCGATTAACCCCCGCCTCGTCAACCCTCCGGCACCCGCCTGCCTGGATGGCCCTCCTGGCTCACCCGGGTATAAACGGCGGGCCGGCTGGTCCCGGCGCTTGCCTTTGTCCTGATCCTTTATCTCTCCCCTTGAACCTGCTGGATAACCCGGACCTCCTGCGGCCCGGGTAAGAATCACCCCCCTTTTCCCAGAACGGATTTCCTTATGCCCCGGCGCCACCAGGTAGTAACGGCGGTGATAAGCCGGCTTAAAACAGCCTGGCCCTTTCGTGCCCTGGGGCTGCCGGGTAATAGCGGCGCGGCAAGCCGGCAGTTCCCTGGCTCCTGTGCCGGCAGGGCTCACAACCCGGCGGCAGCTCGCTGCAGGCCAGCCATAATGGCCTCCAGCTCTTCCCTGTCCGGGCCTTCTACCATGAGACGGATAATGGGTTCTGTTCCCGAAGGCCTGACCAGGACCCGGCCCCGGCCCGCCAGCTGCTCCCGGGCCGCCGCTACGGCTGCCAGGAGGGCAGGGCTGGCCATGGCGGCCTCTTTATCAGCCACCGTTACATTGACCAGTAGCTGGGGCAGGTGGGGCATGGCAGCCGCCAGTTCCGACAGGGGCCGGCCGGTGGCGGCCATGACCTGTAACAGCTGCACCCCGGTAAGCAGGCCATCACCGGTAGTATTATGTTCCAGGAGGATAATGTGGCCTGACTGCTCGCCGCCCAGAACGGCACCCGTCCGTAGCATCTCCTCCAGGACATAGCGGTCGCCGACCCGGGTCTGGTGCACACGCAGGCCCGCTGCCGTGAGGGCCTGGTGGAGGCCGAAGTTGCTCATCACCGTCACCACTACCTGGCCGCCGGGCAGGCCTCCCTGCTCCTGGCGGTACAGGGCCAGGATGGTCATGATGGCATCGCCATCGACCACCTGCCCCTTTTCATCCACGGCAATCACCCGGTCGGCGTCGCCGTCAAAGGCCAGGCCCACATCGGCCCCCCGGGCGACAACCTCAGCCTGGAGAACCTCCGGGTGGGTGGAACCGCACCCGACGTTTATATTAGTCCCATCGGGGGTATTATGCAAGGGGTAAATTTCCGCCCCCAGGCGCTGGAAAACCGCCGGCGCGACCCGGCAGGCGGCACCATAGGCGCAGTCCAGCACCACCCGCAGGCCGGCCAGGCCCCGCCCGGCGGTACTGCAGATATGGGCAATGTAGCGCTCGGCAGCCTCCTCCAGCTCCCGCACCCGCCCCAGCTCCATGCCAACCGGCCGGGGCAGGTTATCTTCCGGTTCCAGCACCAGCCGTTCAATCTCTTCTTCCACCGGGTCGGGCAGTTTGTGCCCGCTGGCGCTGAAGAATTTAATGCCGTTGTCCGCCACGGGATTGTGGGACGCCGAGATCACTACGCCGGCATCGGCTTCCAGGGCCCGGGTCAACCAGGCTACCGCCGGGGTAGGCACCACCCCTACCTTCAGGACGTCCCCCCCGACAGAACAAATGCCGGCCACCAGGGCGGCTTCCAGCATATCGCCGGAAATACGCGTGTCCCGGCCCACCACCACCCTGGCCCGGCCTTCCGGCCCCGCCAGCACGGCGGCGCCGGCGCGTCCCAGGCGAAAGGCTAACTCCGGGGTAAGGCCGGCGTTGGCCACCCCGCGGACTCCGTCAGTACCGAATAACTTTGCCATGCTCTCACCTGTTTACTGCATTATATGTTCTTGCTGGAAAATCGCTACTGTCACGGCGTGCTGCTAGGATTGGCAGCCCCTCCGCCAGGGTCGCTAGCCTTGCCTATCTCCACTACCACCCTTACCCGCGGGAAGCTGCTGACCTGCACGCCGGCGGGTATTTCCAGGTTCGTCTCCGCCGTAACATTCTTCGTAGCCCCGGCAATATTAATTGGGGCCGTATTGATATAATCCAGGGCCGCTAAATGGTTATAGGGAGCAAAGACCTCCACCACTTCCGGCTGGAGAATTATCCGGTCAATGGCATAGCCACTGGCCGGCTCCCCTGCCAGCTGGGGACGCACCGCCAGGATTTTGCTGGGCATGTCCTGAACTACGGGTATAAAGGTTTCTACCACTTCCGGGGTGACGGTTAACCATTCCTGCAAGGGGTGGCCCTCCCGGTCGGCCAGCTTTACCGGCAGCTGGGCCAGGAAATTGCCGCTGGCCTGGTCGATTTTGGCCTCCACATAGACCCGGCCAATGCTTTTTAGGGTTGCAGCAGAACCGGAAACAATCACCTGGGAAGGTTTGATGACCGGTTCTAGCGCCCGGTAGCCGCTGGCCGGCGTCCCCAGGAGGTTCACCTGCACCGGCAGCTGCATCTGCTCAATCTTATCTAATTTTATCGTCACCTGGGCAGGGTTGACATGAATTACATTTATCCCTTCCGGCACCTCGACCCGGACGGGTAACAGATTATCACCGACTTTAGCCTCCCGCAGGTTAACATAGGCATGGACATCCCTGGGCAGCAAGGTACTTACTGCGGCCTTGCGCCCCTCCACACGCACCTGGACTTCCGCCGGGCGGTCGGCAACCACCAGGCCCTCCCGCAAGTTTTCTGTCTCCAGGGGGACCCGGACCACCTTTTCCCCGGTAGGGTTCTGCTCACCGGTTACATATATCCAGAGAATAATGGCCATTGCGACTGCCAGCAGGCGATAAATCCAATCCTGGCGAAAATGCTCCCGCATTTTTACGACCTCCAGGGCCAGAAGGATGTATTATGGTTAACCTGCGGTAATAATAGACTCTGTAAGAGTTCCTTCAGGTTTTTTTCGTCCAGGAAGCGGGTCAGCTTACCCCCTTCGGCAACGGAAATGGTGCCCGTTTCCTCCGACACAACCAGTACCACGGCATCAGATATTTCGCTGATACCCAAAGCCGCCCGGTGCCTGGTCCCCAGCTGCTTGCTTAAATAGGGGCTTTCGGAAAGGGGCAGGAAACAGCCGGCGGCTACCACCCGGTCCCCCCGGATAATGGCTGCCCCGTCGTGGAAGGGCGTCAGGGGTACGAAGATATTGATTAACAGCTCGGCGGAAACGACGCCGTCTACCCTGATGCCCGTTTCAATATAATCGTTGAGACCTGTTTCCCGCTCGATAACAACCAAGGCACCGGTACGGTTTTTAGAGAGTACCTGGGCGGCCCTGACCAGTTCATTAATGAGCTTTTCCATATCTTCGGCACCCAGGGCCGTCAAGGGACGGGCAAAAAACTTGCCCCGGCCCAGCTGCTCCAGGGCCCGCCGTAGTTCCGGCTGGAAGACTACCGGCAGGGCCACGACAATCACCAGGCGCAACTGGCTTAAAAGCCAGTTAATGGTGGTCAGATGCAGGCGCTCGGCAATGACCGAGGCTACCACCAGCACCACCAGGCCCTTGATAAGCTGAACGGCCCGTGTACCCCTGATGAGCATGATAAATTTATAAATGACAAAGGCGACGATACTGATATCAAGGGTTATCCGCAAAAGCTCGATTATGTTTAACGATAACAAGTAGCGCCACAGGGCCGCCAAATCATTCACCCCAAATTTTCCCGCCGGCTTTAGTTAGTATATGGAGGTCCGGTCACTTCATTCGACAACCAAGAGGTGAATCCCTTCTTTTTTCAAGTTACCCGTTTTTACTAGTTGCCACTGGACGGTACTTCATATAAAATAGCGCTAAAGGAGGAGTCCGTGGTGCGCAAAATTTATCTCTCCTTGCTCCTCATCAGCCTTTTATCCGGGCTCCTGGTAGCCTGGCAGTGGCGTTCCCATCTGGCCACCGCAGCTCTGGAACAGCAAGACCCCGCACTTATTGATATTATTCATTCCCTGGAAAAAGAAGACGCCTCCCTGGAAAATACCATCGCTACCCTGCGCAGCCAGATTGAAGCCATCCAGAAGGAACGCTCCCAAGGAAAGGGGCGCCTGGCCCAGCTGCAGCAGGAAATTGAAGCCCTAAAACTGGCTGCCGGCCTAACTCCCGTAACTGGGCCGGGGATCATCGTTACCCTGGATGATAATATTGCCGGCGCCCAGGCGGCCAAAAACAGCTCACCGACAACTTACAAGCCGGAAGACTATATAATTCATGATAAAAATGTCCTCTACCTGGTCAATGAAATAAAAGCAGCCGGCGCCGAGGCTATTGCCGTCAACGGCCAGCGGGTTGTCACCAGCACGGACATCCGTTGCGTCGGCACCGTCATCCTGGTGAATTCCACCCGCCTGGCCCCGCCTTACGAGGTTCAGGCCATTGGCAATCCCGATGTCCTGGAGGCGGCCGTCCAAAGGTCGGTGGACTTCTCCTTCTTGAAGAGCCGCGACTTCCCGGTCAAGGTGACCAAATCCCTGCACCTGACCCTGCCCGCGTATAAAGGCGGTTTCTCCCAGGACTACGTCCGGCTGGTTAAAGCTGGGGGGCAGCAGTAATGATGACACGAAAACGCTGGCCTGTTTCCCTGACCGTTGTCTTCTTAATCCTGGGTTTACTTTTATCGCTCCAGTTTCGTACCCAGCGGCTCCTGGCCAGCTCCCTGGAAGCCCAGAAAACCGAAGATTTGGTGGCCATGTGGAAAAATTTGAGCAGCAAGCGCAGCCAGCTCCAGGACGAGATCGCCCAGCTCCAGCAGCAACTCTTTACCCTTAAAGCCGGTTCCGGCCAGGATAGTGACGCCGAAACGGCCCTGGAAAAGGAGCTGACCCGCCTGCAGGTAATTACCGGCATCATTCCTGTCAAAGGCCCGGGGATTACGGTTACCATTACCGGCGACGCCCCTCTCCTCTACGAGGATTTGGTGGACATCGTTAACGAACTCTGGGCCTCCGGAGCCGAAGCCATCGCCATCAACGACCACCGCATCAGCGCCTTTACTGCCATTGCCGATAAAGAAGAGGGGTCGCGGGTTTACATCACCGTCGACGGTGAGAAGCTCCTCTACCCCATTGTCATCAAAGCCATCGGCGACCCCCATACCCTGGAAAAGGGTTTAACCTTCACCGGCGGGTTAATCGAGACCCTCAACAACATGTTCAATATTTACCCTGACATTAAAAAAGAGCAGGACCTGCAGCTGCCGGGAACTTCCCTGCCCCGCTGGCAGTATGCTAAGCCCGTGCCCCCTGATAAACAAGCGCCAAAGGAAAGCCAGGCAAAATAAAGGCCTGGCTTTTTTACGTGGCTGCCGCTTTTTTGTTTAACTCCCGGGACTGCTTTAAGAGGGCGTATTCCATGCTGTCCAGCAGGGCTTCCCAGCTGGCCTCGATGATGTTGGTAGAGACGCCGACGGTATTCCAGGAGCTGTTGCCATCCCGGGACTCGATAAGGACCCTCACCCTGGCGCTGGTGGCATCCTTCTCATCCAGGACGCGCACCTTGTAGTCCGTCAGGCGCATGCGGCCGATGGCCGGGAAAACTTCCTCCAGGGCCTTGCGCAGGGCGTTGTCCATGGCATTGACGGGGCCGTTGCCTTCGGCCGCCGTATGGACTACCTGGTCACCCACCTTGAGTTTTACGATGGCTTCGGCGATGGCTTCCTGGCCGGGCCGCTTTTCCACCAGGGTCTTGACATACTCTACTTCAAAGGGCTGTCGGTATTCCCCCGTTGTTTTCCGTAAAAATAATTCCAGGGAAGCGTCGGCCCCTTCAAACTGGTAGCCCTGGCGTTCCATTTCCTTGATGCCGTTTATTAGGGCTTGCTCCTTTTCCGGAGAAAGTTCCAGTCCCATCTCTTCTGCCTTGCAGCGCAGGTTGCTGGCCCCGGCCTGGTCCGACATTAGTATGCGCCGCTCGTTGCCCACCAGCTGGGGACGGATGTGCTCGTAGGTTTGGGAAGCCTTTAAGACAGCGCTCACATGGATACCGCCCTTGTGGGCAAAGGCGCTGTAGCCGACAAAGGGCTGGTTGCCGGCCGGCACCACATTGGCAATCTCGCTGACATAGCGGGAGACTTCCGTGAGAAAGCTCAATTGCCCGGGGGGCAGGCACTGGTAGCCCATTTTCAGCTCCAGGTTGGGCAGTACCGAACATAAATTGGCATTGCCGCAGCGCTCGCCGAAACCGTTGATGGTCCCCTGCACCTGGCGGCAGCCGGCGGTTACGGCGGCCAGGGTATTGGCCACGGCCAGGTCGCCATCGTTATGGGTATGGATGCCCAGGGGGACCTGGAGCTCCTGGCGTACCCGGGCTACAGCGGCGGCGACATCACCAGGCAGGCAGCCGCCGTTGGTATCGCACAGGACCACCCAGCTCGCCCCAGCAGCCGCCGCGGCCTTTAAGGTAGCCAGGGCATAATCGGGGTTGGCCTTGAAGCCGTCAAAAAAATGCTCGGCATCAAAGATTACTTCCAGACCCGCCGCCACCAGGAAGGCGATACTGTCGGCAATCATGGCCAAGTTTTCCTCCAGGGTCGTCTCCAGGGCCGCCGTTACATGAAGGTCCCAGGCCTTGCCGAAGATGGTGGCCGCCTTCACCCCGGCCCGCTTGATGGCCAGCAGGTTGGCATCTTCCTCAGCTTTCCCGCCGGGCTTCCGGGTGCGGCCAAAGGCTGCGAGTTTTGCCCGCTGCCATCCAATCTCCCTGGCCCGTAAGAAAAACTCCATATCTTTCGGGTTAGCCCAGGGCCAGCCGCCTTCGATATAATCCACACCCAGCCGGTCCAGGCGGGCGGCAATCTTTAACTTGTCTTCTACCGACAGGCTGATGCCCTCACCCTGGCTGCCGTCCCGGAGGGTGGTGTCGTAGACGTAGATCTTCTCCGCCATGGGCTATCCCTCTTGCAGTTCCCGCCGCACCAGGGCACCCATTTCCGCCGTGCCCACCAGGGTGGTCCCCGGCACGTAGATATCCGCGGTACGGTAACCCTGGGCCAGCACCCGGCCGACGGCGGCCTCCACGGCTGCCGCCGCCCCGTCCATCTTGAAGGAGTACTTGAGCATCATGGCCGCCGAGAGGATGGTCGCCAGGGGATTGGCCTTTTGTTGCCCGGCAATATCCGGGGCCGAGCCGTGGACCGGTTCATAAAGGGCGGTCGTCCCGCCGATGCTGGCCGAGGGCAGCATGCCGATGGAACCTGTCAGGACGGAAGCCTGGTCGCTTAAAATATCGCCGAAGGTGTTTTCGGTCACAATCACATCAAATTGGGTAGGCCGGCGGACCAGCTGCATGGCGCAGTTGTCCACATACATGTGCTCCAGGGTGACCTCGGGGAACTCGCCCTTAAGCCTCTCTACCGTGTCCCGCCACAGCCGCGAGCTGGTGAGAACGTTGGCCTTGTCAACGCTGGTTAAGTGGCAGCGACGGCTACGGGCTATCGCAAAAGCCAGGCGGGCAATGCGCTCTATTTCCGCCGTGGAATAGAGCATAGTGTCGTAGGCTACCTCGCCTGTATCCGTTTTTTCCCGCTTTTTCGGTCCGAAATAAAGGCCGCCCGTAAGCTCCCGGACAATAATCAGGTCGGTACCGGTGACTATTTCCCGTTTTAAAGGCGAAGCCTCCGCCAGGGGTTCAAAGAGGTAGGCCGGCCTTAAGTTGGCATAAAGGCCAAGCTCCTTGCGCAATGGCAGGAGGGCGGCCGTTTCCGGGCGCTCTTCCGGCGGCAGGGCATCCCATTTAGGACCGCCCACCGCCCCCAGGAGCACGGCATCGCTCTGGCGGCAGAGGTCCAGGGTTTCCGGCGGTAAAGCCTGGCCGCGGGCATCAATGGCCGCTCCCCCTACCAGGGCCTCGGTAAATTGAAACTCTATCCCTGCGCGGCGGCCGACAACCTCCAGGACCTTTACCGCCTCCGGGACAATCTCGGGACCAATACCGTCACCGGGCAAAACGGCGATTTTATACATGCACCTTCACCTTCCTGGCCACGTAGGGCATCAGCCCCCCCGCGGCTATGAGTTCCTGCATAAAGGGTGGGAATGAGGCCACCGGATAGGTCTCCCCCCTGGTGAGGTTGACTATTTCTCCCTTTCCGGCATCAATCTTTACCTCGTCACCGGCCTTGATCCCCGCCGCTGCCTCCGGGGACTCAAAGATGGGCAGGCCGATGTTGATGGCGTTGCGGTAGAAGATGCGGGCAAAGGAGGCGGCGATGACCGCCGCCACCCCGGCGGCTTTGATGGCCACCGGCGCGTGCTCCCGGGAACTGCCGCAGCCGAAGTTTTTCCCGGCCACGATAATCTCCCCTTTTTGCACCCGCCCGGCAAAGGTGGGGTCGGCGTCCTCCATGCAGTGGCGGGCGAGTTCTTCGGGGTCCGAGGTATTCAGGTAACGGGCCGGAATGATGGCGTCGGTGTCGATGTCGTTGCCGAAGGTGTGGCACTTGCCTGCTATGAGCATCTGGATCATCCTCCGTAAATGAGATGTGAGATGTGGAAAGTTAGAGGTGGGATGTGCTTCTTCACAAAATAGGCAGACAATAGGGGGCCGGCATCAGCTGTACACTTGCTCTTCCCACTTCCCACCTCACACTTCTCACTTCTCAAATAGCCTCCTCGGGAGCGGCGATTCTCCCTTTAACGGCGCTGGCGGCGGCTACTGCCGGGCCGGCAAGATAGACTTCGCTCTCCGGATGGCCCATGCGGCCCACGAAGTTGCGGTTGGTGGTGGCCAGGGCCCGCTCGCCTTTGGCCAGGATCCCCATGTGCCCGCCCAGGCAGGGGCCGCAGGTGGGCGTGGATACGGCGGCGCCGGCTTCGATAAAGATGTTGATGAGCCCTTCGGCCAGGGCTTCCGCGTAGATCTTTTGGGTGCCGGGTATGACGATGAGCCTTACTTCCGGGTGGACCTTTTGCCCTTTTAAAATCTGCGCCGCCACCCGCAGGTCCTCCAGGCGGCCGTTGGTGCAGCTGCCGATGACTACCTGGTCGATTTTGATCTCTCCTATTTCCCTTACGCTCCGGGCGTTCTCGGGCAGGTGGGGCAGGGCTACCTGGGGCTCGATTCTGCATACGTCGATGTCTATTTCCCGGGCATACCCGGCGTCGGGGTCGCTCTGGTAGATGCGGTATTCCCTTTGCAGCCGGCCCTGGATGTATGCTATGGTCTTTTCGTCCACCGGGAAGATGCCGTTCTTGGCCCCGGCTTCGATGGCCATGTTGGCCATGGTGAAGCGGCCATCCATGGAAAGTTCGGCTATGGCTTCGCCGGTGAATTCCATGGCCATGTAGCGGGCGCCGTCGACGCCGATTTGTCCTATGGTGTAGAGGATGAGGTCTTTGCCGCCGACCCAGGGCTTAAGCTTGCCGTGGTAGCGGAAGAGAATGGTCTCGGGTACTTTAAACCACAGCTCGCCGGTGGCCATGGCGGCGGCGAGGTCCGTGGAGCCGACGCCGGTGGCGAAGGCCCCCAGGGCCCCGTAGGTGCAGGTGTGAGAGTCGGCCCCTATGACCAGGTCCCCGGGGCCGACCAGCCCCGCCTCGGGCAGCAGGCAGTGCTCGATGCCCATGCGGCCGATTTCGAAGTAGTGGGCAAGCCCCTGCTCCCGGGCGAAATCGCGCAGGATTTTCGCCTGCTCGGCGGACTTGATGTCCTTGGCCGGGGTGAAGTGGTCCGGCACCAGGACCACCCGCTCCGGGTCGAAGACTCGCTTCAGGCCGAGTTTCTTGAACTCCTGGATGGCTAGCGGTGCGGTGATGTCGTTCCCCAGGGCCAGGTCTATCCTGGCGTTGATGAGCTGGCCCGGCTCCACCTTCTCTAAGCCGGCGTGGGCGGCCAGGATCTTTTCGGTGATGGTCATGCCCATGGCGTTCCCTTCTTCCTCCGAAAATAGGGTTCTACTCAAAAAAGGTTATTGCTGGCGCACACTTTGCTACTGGCTGGCGGGTACAGGCGGCAGGCTCCGGTGGTTCTCGGCTAGCAAACTATGCGCTCAGCCTTGCTCGGCGGCGGGGGTGGCCCGGCTTTATCGATTTGAGCAATAATAACGGAGCACGATACTTCTCGTTCCTAAAGTCACGTTGCGCTCCCCATCCCGTTCACCGCCGCCTCCCTGCGGCTTCGCTGAGTTTGCTAACGCCTCGAACCAAGTCGCCTTCCGCCTGTACCCATCAGCCCAATACTCAGCTGCAAACAAGAGCCGTCCTGAACTATCATGGTTCGCTCCTTCCTGTGCTCCGATTCAAACTTCCTGTTTCATGCTTCCAAAACCTGCAGGTTCTCTTCCCCAATCTCGTAGACGACCTTATTAATGGCGTTCACGTAGGCGCGGGCGCTGGCTTCCAGGACGTCGGTGCTGATGCCCCGACCGATGAACACCCGGCCGGCATACTCAACCTTGACGGTTACCTCGCCCACAGCGTCTTTGCCGCCGGTAACGGCATTTAGGGCGTAGGATTTAAGGCAAACAGGAATGCGCGTTATCTTGTCGATGGCCTTGAAGGCGGCGTCCACCGGTCCTTCGCCGCAGGCCGCCTCTTCCTTTAATTCCTGATCCATCCGGAGCCCGATGGTGGCCGTGGGTACCACCCGGTTACCCGTAGAAATGTGGATATGCTCCAGGACGAATTTTTCGGGTATCTGTTTGATTTCGTGCTCGACAATGGCTTCCAGGTCGCGGTCGGTAATCTCCTTCTTGCGATCGGCCAGTTCCTTGAAGCGGGCAAAGGCTTTGTCGAGTTCCGCTTCATTGAGTTTAAAGCCCAGTTCTTCCAGGCGGCTGCGCAGGGCATGGCGGCCGGAGTGCTTGCCCAGAACAATATTGTTCTGCACCAGGCCGATCATGGTCGGGTTCATAATCTCATAGGTGGTGCGCTCCTTCAGGACCCCGTCCTGGTGGATGCCGGCTTCATGGGCGAAGGCGTTCTTGCCCACGATAGCCTTGTTATACTGGACGGGCATGCCCGTCAGGCTGCTCACCAACCTGCTGGTGCGGTAGATCTCCTCGGTAACAATGCCGGTGTGGCAGCCGTAATAGTCGCGGCGGGTATAGAGGGCCATGACCAGCTCTTCCAGGGCCGTATTGCCGGCCCGCTCGCCGATGCCGTTGATGGCCCCTTCTACCTGGAGGGCACCGTTCTCAATGGCCGCCAGGGAATTGGCCACCGCCAGCCCCAGGTCGTTATGGCAGTGGACGCTGATTTGCACCCGGTCAATCCCCGGTACCCGCCGGCGAATCTCGGCGATAAGGCGGCCGAACTCGGCCGGGGTGGCATAGCCGACGGTGTCCGGAATATTGAGGACGGTGGCCCCGGACTCGATGGCTGCCGCCAGCACCTGGCACAGGAAGTCGATATCGCTTCTCGAAGCGTCTTCCGGGGAAAACTCCACGTCCTGGCAGTAGCTTTTGGCCCGGGCCACCCCTTTACGGACGGCGGCCAGGACCTCTTCCCGCGTCATGCGCAGCTTGTATTGCAAATGAATGTCGGAAGTAGCAATAAAGACATGAATCCGCGCCCGCCTGGCTTCCTGCAACGCCTCCCAGGCGCGGTCGATGTCCCGGTCATTGATCCGCGCCAGGCCGGCGATCACCGGACCTTCTACTTCCCGGGCTATGGCCCGTACGGCTTCAAAGTCGCCGGGGGAGGCAATAGGGAAGCCGGCTTCAATGACGTCAACCCCCAGGCGGGCCAGCTGGTGGGCGATTTTCAGCTTTTCCTCGACGTTGAGGCTTACCCCGGGCGACTGCTCGCCATCGCGCAGGGTGGTATCAAAGATATAAATCCTTTTGCTGGTATCCGTCAAGTCACATCAACCTTCCTTGGCCAGTTTATTCCGGCAGGAGCATTTCGTTCAGGGCGGCTCCATTCAGGACCATGGGGTAAACCATTTCCTCTTCGCTGATCAGGCATTCGATAAGGGTGAGACCACCATCCTGCATTGCCCGCGCCAGCACCGGTACCACTTCTTCCTGTTTAGTAATACGCAGGCCGGTTGCCCCATAGCACTCTGCCAGGCGGACGAAATCGGGGTTGGCCGTAAATTTCACCGCCGTATACCGGCGCTCGTAGTAAAAATGCTGGAGCTGGCGCACCATGGCCAGGCTCTGGTTGTTGAAAAGCAAAATCTTTAAGGGTAATCCCTGCTCCACGGCCGTACCCAGCTCGGCCATTCCCATCTGGAAACTGCCGTCGCCGGTAATGACCCACACCTGCCTGTCGGGCCGGGCCAGGGCGGCGCCAATGGCTGCCGGCAGGCCGTAACCCATAGTGCCCAGGCCACAGGAGGAAATAAAGGTCCGGGGCTCGGTATAGCCGTAAAAGAGGGCCGCCCACATCTGATGCTGGCCGACGTCGGTAGTAATAATGGCACGGCCGCGGGTCATTTCTCCCAGGCGCTCGATGACCCACTGGGGCCGCACCTCACCGCCCCGGCCGTAGGTGAGGGGATAATTATTGCGTAAGCTCTTGATGCGCTCCAGCCACTCCGGGTGCCTGGCGGTCTCTACCAGGGGGAGGAGTTCCTTCAGGACACAGCTGATATCCCCCACCAGGGGCAGATCTACCCGCACGTTTTTACCGATTTCTGCCGGGTCAATATCCACATGGGCTATTTTAGCCTGGGGTGCAAATTTTTCTATGGCCCCTGTCACCCGGTCGTCAAAGCGAACCCCCAGGCCCACCAGCAGGTCGCATTCCATAACGGCGTGGTTGGCATAGGGTTTGCCGTGCAGGCCGACCATCCCCAGGGAAAGGGGGTTATCTTCAGGAAAGGCCCCCAGGCCGGTAAGGGAGGTAGCCACCGGTGCCTGGATTTTTTCCGCCAGTTCCTGCAGGTATCGTTCCGCCCCGGAAGCCACCACCCCGCCACCGGCAAACAGGAGCGGCCGCTCGGCTTCCTGGAGGAGCTTTGCCAGGGAACGGAGCTGGCCCGGATGACCCTGGTAGGTAGGTTTATAGCCCCGCAGCTCAACCTTCTCCGGAACCGGTGCCTGGCAGGGAGCCAGGGCTACGTCTTTAGGGATATCTACCAGCACCGGCCCGGGGCGGCCTGTACCGGCGATATAAAAGGCCTCTTTAACAATGCGGGGTAATTCCTCCACATCCTTGACCAAGTAATTATGCTTGGTAATGGGAATAGTGATCCCGGTAATATCGGTTTCCTGGAAGGCATCGCTGCCGACCATACTTGTGGGCACCTGGCCGGTAAAGATTACTACCGGGACGGAATCCATATAGGCCGTAGCAATTCCCGTTACCAGGTTGGTGGCCCCGGGACCGGAGGTGGCAAAGCAGACGCCCGTCCTGCCGCTGGTGCGGGCGTAACCGCTGGCGGCGTGGACGGCATTCTGCTCCTGGCGCACCAGGACATGACGAATGGGAGTCTGCGCCAGCTCATGGTACAGGGGCAGGACGGCACCGCCAGGATAGCCAAAGACCAGTTCCACGCCTTCAGCCTGGAGGACCTCCATTAAGGCCCGAGCTCCGGTGCGTTCCCTAATCTCCTGTCCCATTACCGCTAGCCTCCATTCCTTTGGTTTTCGCCCCCCGCAGCATGGCGATTTTACCCGTACGTACTACTTCCCGGATACCAAAGGGGCGCAAGGAGTTTTCCAGGGCATCAATCTTATCGGCATCGCCGGTAGCTTCGATAATCAGGCTGTTGCGAGCAATATCGACGATCCGCGCCCGGAAAATGTCAACTATCTGCATAATCTCGCCCCGGACCGCCGGCTCGGCATTAACCTTAATGAGCATCAATTCCCGGCCCACATGGGGATCATCGGTTATATCGCTGAGCTTGATGACATCGATGAGCTTATTGAGCTGCTTGCAGACCTGCTCGATAATCTGCTCATCGCCATCCACCACAATGGTCATGCGGGAAACGGATGGGTTCTCCGTACGGCCTACAGCCAGGCTGTCGATATTATAACCCCGGCGGCTGAAGAGACCGGCCACCCGGGTTAAAACCCCGGGGCGATTTTCCACCAGAACCGAAAGGGTACGTTTCACTACTGCCTACCTCCCGTCACCATCTTGTTCAGGGTACCACCCGGGGGCACCATGGGGAAGACGTTTTCTTCCGGGTCGATTAAGATATCCACCAGGAAGGGCCCATCTGTCTCCAGGGCCTCCTGCAGGGCCGGGACGACCTCCTCCCGGGCAGCCACCCGCCGGGCCGGCAGCCGGTAAGCTTCAGCTACCTTGACAAAATCCGGGTTACCGGCCAGCTCGGAATAAGCATAGCGCCGTTCAAAGAAGAACTCCTGCCACTGGCGTACCATTCCCAGATAACCGTTATTGAGAAGGATAATCTTTACCGGGATACGATAATGGTTTAAGGTGGCCAGTTCCTGGATATTCATCTGGAAGCTGCCATCACCGGTGATGGCCACGACGGTTTCATCAGGCCTGGCTACAGCCGCCCCCATGGCTGCCGGGACACCAAAGCCCATGGTCCCCAGGCCGCAGGAGGAGAGGAAGGCCCGCGGCCGGTCCACGGGATAATACTGCACCGCCCACATTTGGTGCTGGCCTACGTCGGTGCTGATGATGGCCCGGCCCCGGGTTAGGCGATAGATTTCTTCAATCACATACTGGGGTTTCAGGCCGCACTTATCATAGCGTAAGGGATGCTCTTCCTGCCAGCGCCGAATTCTTTGGCGCCAGGCCGGGTGCTCCCTTTTTTCAGTGAGCCTTCCCAGCAAGGCCTGCAGGGCCTGCCTGGCATCGGCGACGATGGGGATATGGGCCGGGACAACTTTGCCGATCTCGGCGGCATCAATATCGATATGAATGATTTTCGCTTGCGGGGCAAAGGCCTCGATTTTCCCCGTTACTCTATCGTCAAAACGGACACCGACACCGATAATCAGGTCCGTCTCACAGACGGCGTAGTTGGCAGCGACCGTACCATGCATCCCGACCATGCCGGCAAAGAGGGGATGGGTTTCCGGGAAGGCCCCCTTGCCCATCATGCTCATGATTACGGGAATATCCTGTTCTTCAGCCAGCTGCCGTACTTCTTCATGGGCCCCGGATGTAATCACCCCGCCTCCGATAAAGAGCAGGGGTTTTTCGGCAGCAAGAATGGCAGCAGCAGCCTGGGCCACCTGCAGGGCATGGGGTTCCACCCGGCTACGGTAGCCGGGCAGGCGTAACCTGGGGGGGTAGTGAAAGGCCGCCCGCTGGGTGGTGACATCTTTGGGAATATCGATGAGGACCGGGCCGGGCCGGCCGGTAGTTGCCACGTAGAAGGCCTCATGGATGGTTGCCGCCAGATCCCTGACGTTTTTGACCAGGTAGTTGGCTTTGGTAATGGGCAGGGTAATGCCGGTAATATCGGCTTCCTGGAAGGAATCCCGGCCGATCATGGCTACACCGACCTGGCCGGTGATGGCAATAATGGGAATAGAATCCATATAAGCGTTAGCTATCCCCGTTACCAGGTTGGTAGCCCCCGGTCCGGAAGTGGCTATACAAACACCGGGTTTCCCGGTGGCACGGGCATAACCTTCGGCGGCATGGGCGGCTGCCTGCTCATGGCGGGTTAAAATATGGCGGATGCTGGATACTGCCAGTTCATGATATAGGGGTAAAACCGCTCCTCCCGGAATACCAAATACAGTATCCACACCTTCCGCCTGCAGGGCTTTAATGATGATTTCGGAACCGGTTAATTTTTTTGTTTCCACGCGATCCCCAATGGTTGAAGCACTCCTTTGCGCTTTAAGATAGATTCTTTCACTTTTTCCTGATTTGGAAGGGTTTGTTTTACGCTCGTTTCCAAATAAAACCTTCCAGGTTCGCGGTCAACCAGAACTTTACTCCAATACCGCGCCCCTGGCCCCGGAGCCCACCATCCGGGCATAGCGGGCCAGGTAGCCGCTGGTGATCTTCGGCGGCGGCGCCTGCCACCTGGCCCGGCGGCGGGCAATTTCTTCTTCCGGCACTTTCAATTCTAACTTGCCGGCCTCAATATCAATGGCAATGATATCGCCTTCTTCCACCAGGGCAATGAGGCCTCCTGCCGCCGCCTCGGGCGAGACATGGCCGATGGAGGCGCCCCGGCTGGCACCGGAGAAGCGACCGTCGGTAATCAAAGCCACGGAGCTATCCAGGCCCATACCGGCCAGGGCGGCTGTGGGGCTGAGCATTTCCTGCATGCCCGGCCCGCCCCTGGGCCCTTCATAGCGAATAACGACAACATCGCCGGGCTTAATCCTTTGCCCCATAATAGCCGCAAAGGCGTCTTCCTCGCTGTTAAAGACCCGGGCCGGCCCTTCATGCTGCATCATTTCCGGCAGGACGGCACCTTTTTTAACCACCGCTCCTTCCGGGGCGAGATTCCCGTACAGGACGGCCAGTCCTCCTTCAGGGCTGTAGGGGTCCTCGACGGGCCGGATGACTTCCCGCCGCCTTACCTCCCGGCCGCTAACGTTTTCCGCCACCGTTTTAGCGGTTACCGTCAGGGCGCTGCCATCAATCAGGCCATGGCGGTAAAGCTCGTGCATAACCGCCGGGATGCCGCCGGCCTCATCCAGGTCCTGGATATGCTGGCTGCCGGCCGGGCTCAGTTTACAGATCTGAGGCGTCCGCCTGCTGATGGCGTCGAAGGTGCTCAAATCAAGTTCCACACCTGCTTCCCTGGCAATGGCCGGCAGGTGGAGGCAGGTGTTGGTGGAGCCACCCAGGGCCATATCTACAGCTACGGCATTGAGAAAAGCAGTTGTTGTCATGATATCCCTGGGTCGAATATTTTCCTCCAGCAATTCCATAATGCGCATTCCGGCCTGCTTCGCCAGCCGTACGCGGGCCGCGCTGACGGCCGGGATGGTACCGTTGCCCGGCAGGGCCATCCCTAAGGCTTCCGTCATGCAGTTCATGGTATTGGCTGTAAACATCCCCGCACACGAACCGCAACCCGGGCAGGCGCACTCCTCCAGCTCGGCCAGTTCGGTTTCCGTCATTCTACCCGCCTGAGCGGCGCCTACAGCCTCAAACATGGTGCTTAGAGAGACATCCCTGCCGCGGTAGCGACCGGCCAGCATGGGGCCGCCGCTGACGAAAATAGATGGGATATTTAAACGGGCCGCGGCCATGAGCATCCCCGGGACGATTTTATCGCAGTTAGGGATAAATACCAGGGCGTCAAAGGGGTGGGCAATGGCCATTACTTCAATCATGTCGGCAATGAGTTCCCGGCTGGCCAGGGAATACTTCATGCCCACATGGTTCATGGCTAAGCCGTCGCAGACGCCAATAGTGGGAAATTCCAGGGGCGTCCCGCCGGCCAGGCGAACCCCGGCTTTAACTGCTTCGGCTAAGGTATTTAAGTGAATATGACCGGGAATAAGTTCGTTATGGGCGTTAACAATACCTATAAGCGGGCGTTCAATTTCAGCGTCGGTGAGGCCCATGGCCTTCAAAAGCGACCGGTGAGGGGCCCTGGCCAGTCCTGTTTTCATAGCATCACTGCGCATAGTATCTCCCCTAACCTTAACTAAACAAAGATTTCCGGGCCATCTGTTTTTGTCAGTTCCCTGAACCTTGCAATGAGATCCCTGGTGATGGGGCCCGGCTGGCCATCTCCAATGGCGCGACCGTCTACCTTGACAACCGGAATGACCTCTGCCGCCGTGCCTGTGAGGAAGCATTCGTCGGCAGTATAAACATCATGACGGGTAAAGACCTTTTCATAAACAGGTATCCCGGCCCCGGCGGCCAGCTCCATAACGGCATTACGGGTAATGCCTTCCAGCAAGCCCACAAAGGGCGGCGGGGTAATCAGCTGGCCGTTTTTGACAATAAAAATATTATCGCCTGTAGCTTCGGCTACATAGCCTTCTTTATTGAGAAACAGTCCTTCCGGGGCTCCCGCCCGCGTAGCTTCCATTTTGGCGATGATGTTATTCAGGTAGTTCAGGGATTTAATCCGCGGGTCCAGGGCGTCGGGAGCATTGCGGCGGGTACCCAGGGTAACCATCTCGAGACCTTTTTCATATAATTCCGCCGGGTAAAGTTCTATGGCCGCAGCGATACAAAATACTGAGGGCCGGGGACACTTGCGGGGATCCAGTCCCAGATCCCCTTTGCCCCGGGTAACTACCAGGCGGATATAGGCATCCCTTAAATTATTGCGCCGGCAGGTCTCCAGGACTACTTGCGTCATTTCCTCCCTGGTCAGACCCGGATCGAGGTTAATGGACCGTGCGGACTCATAAAGGCGGTCGATGTGCGCCTTCAGGCGGAAGACCCGCCCGTGGTAGGCGCGTATCCCTTCAAAAACCCCATCGCCATAGAGCAAACCATGATCAAAAACAGACAACTTTGCCTCTTCTTCATCCACATACTGGCCGTCAAGATAGATAATGAGCCCCACGCTTCTTCCTCCTCATTTCTACCGGTCAGTGGCATTTTTAGGCCGGGCGACAAAAGCCGCAAAATATGTTTATGTTTCAGTATAAATAACCGTAAATTAAGTGTCAAGGATTTTTCAAAATTACCTATACCGCATGGCGCGAAAGTGGCCCTAACACAAGTCCGCCTGGGATTTCGCTGTGTTGTGCCAGCTCAACGCCCATACCGGGCACACATAAAAGAGGGGCGGTTTTCGCCCCCCTAACTTTTTTATTAACGTTTAACGATGGTTACTGGAGTCCCAGTACATATATAGCTAACATACCATATACGCCGACTGCTACCAAGTAGTAGATTGTTGGCAAGAACGTACGACGGAGGATGAGACCTTCCTTACCGATCATGCCCACGACAGCGGCGGCGGCAACAGCGTTGTGAACGCAAATCATGTTACCGGCGGCACCACCAACCGCCTGAATAGCGACCACCAGGCGCTGGGAAACCCCGATAAAATCGGCAACCGACCACTGGAACAAAGAGAACGTCATGTTACTGATGGTGTTGGAACCGGCGATCATGGCGCCAATAGCTCCGATAACGGCAGCAAAGGCCGGCCAGGCGCCTCCGGCTAAATCAGCTACGGCGCGGGCCATGACGATAGGCATGCTGTCATATCCTGCCGCGTTGAGGTTAGACATAATGAAGACACGAACCATAGGAACGGTAAAAACGAGGGCAGCAGAAGCACCAAGTAGCTGCGAGGCGGATTCCTTTACCGCTCCTTTTATTTCATCGCCCTTCATCTGGAATATAATCCAGGTAATAACAGCAACCAAGCCAATTATTGCTCCCGGAGAATAAACCCACTGCCAGCTGTGGCTGATAGATGTTCCCAGGATATTTTTATGATCAATGGTAATCTTAGTTAATATACCTTTAATGGCAGGGTTCATCCGGGTAAGGAGCAGGAAGATACCGACCAATACATAAGGAACCCACGCTTTAAGTAAAGGCATATTGGCCCTTAATTCTCCGGGGTCGCCGCTAACAGTTCCCATCCAGCCGGGTTCCCATTCTTTTTCCGGCGGGAAATCCCAAATCTTCTTCGGCTGGAGAAAACCCCTGCTGGCAGCAAAACTTGTAATGGCAACAGCCAGCAGACCGCTAATCATGGAAGGGAATTCAGGGCCAACAAAATTGGCCAGGAGGACATAGGGAATAACAAAGACAAGGCCGGCAAAAAGGGCAAAGGGCCAAACCTCAAGACCTTCTTTCCAGGACTTGTTCTTGCCGAAGAACCTCGTCAGCATCATACAGATTATAAGAGGCATAACAAAACCGATTATAGCATGGAGGGTGCCGGCTCGTGCCCCGATGCTGGCAATATACTGGGGCCAGGTCAACCCCAAAGATTTAGCGTGAGCCTCAACCACCGCGGCACCGGTCAAACCTGCATTAACACCAAGGAGCACCGGCGTACCCACGGCGCCGAAGGTAACCGGCACACTCTGAGTAATCATACCCACCATCACGGCTGCAAAGGCCGGGAAGCCAAAGGCCAGGAGAAGAGGGCCGACGATAGCTGCCGGGGTACCGAACCCAGAAGAACCTTCAATAAAGCTGCCAAATAAGAAACCAACAATAATGGCCTGGATACGACGGTCCGGGCTGATTTTCATGAAGCCAGACCGTATGGTGGCGATAGCGCCACTGTGTTTCAGGGTGGCAAGCAGCAGGAGAGCGCCAAAAATAATCCATAGCAGGGTCGCTGCAATCCATAACCCCTGGATTGTTGCGGCCAAAACGTCAATTAATTTCATTTTCCAAACAGTTATGGCAATGATAAAGACAGTAACATAACCAAAAGGCATGGCCTGGCGAGCGCCCCATCCAAGTCCTACCAATAGGAACATTGCGACTAATATGGGTAAAAAGGCTAAAAAAGCTAGAACATATGTGCTCATCCGCAATCCCCCTTGTAATGAGTAATGCAAGTATTTTTTAGTGTTTTACCTGCAATATTATTTCGCCTCTTGCCTCTCTCCTTTCTTTAAAAAATTTCATGCAACTAGCGCTTCGTAACAGAATTGCCTCTTAGCCTATGGCTACATTTTAAGCCTCTCTTAGTCGCTATTTCACCCCCATTGACTTGTTTCTGTTTAATGATCGACAGGTCTGACAATTAAACCATCCAGTAATAATATATTCAACATTAAATCATAAAATCCTCTTTGATTAAAAATTTTCTTGCTATTGTTTATGTACTAACATTCACTATCCCTCCACATACAAACAACCCTTCTATGAACCGCAGTCTGCAAATCTAATCCAGAAAAGGTAGCTCTTCCTAAGGCAATCTTAAAGAAAAAGTAACCCCGTAAATTTTGGGGGTAAGTGTTAAACCAAGGATAATAACCCGGGAAAAACCCGGGTGTGGTGGTCGCCCCTAACCGGGGCTTTTTTAATGACAACCGCTACAGCTACTGCAGCTGCCGCCGCTGCAACTGCTGCCGGAAATAGCCGCGCCCGGTTCACCTTTGCGGACATATAAAAAACCGGTAAACCGCTGGCTTACCTGGCCGCCGCACTCCGGACAGCGAACCTTATCTTTATCCTTAATGGCTACAAACTGACTGAACAGGTGCCCGCATTCTTTGCATTTAAAATCATATGTCGGCATGTTTTCATCTCCTTCCCCAATAATTATAACACCCGGTAACCCTCCCTGTCACCCTCAGCAACCTGAGGCTTACAGGTTATGGGTGGTAAATCTTCCGCCGGCAGGATCTGGCTTACGTAATAGTGCATTTCTACCGCCAGGTCAAGGGTCAGTTGTTCGCCGTAAGGTTCCCCGGAAGGCCGATAAAGAAGACGTACCCGGGGCCGATGCGAATGTCCCCGGGCCGTGCCCGTAACTACACCGACATCACCGCTGTTGAGTTGCACCAGGGTGCCCACCGGGTAAGCAGCCACATTGGCCAAAAAGGCTTTTACTATCTCGAAATCATGGGTAAAATTACCCGACCCGGCCAGCATTTCGTAGGCCTCATGAGGCGGATAGGCGCGGCGGTAGACCCGGTCGGCTGTCAGGGCATCATAAACATCCACCACGCCGGTAATCCTGGCAAATTCATGGATTTCCTCACCCTTCAACCCCTGGGGATAGCCGCTGCCGTTATAGCGCTCATGGTGCTCAAGGGCCACCCGGGCCGAAACCAGGCTGACACTTTTTTGCATCCGGAGAATATCAAAACCGCACCGGGCATGGCGACAGACCAGTTCATATTCCTCCATGGTCAGTTTTCCGGGTTTATTCAATATATGCAGGGGCACGCAGGTCTTACCGATATCATGGAGCAGGGCTCCTACGCCCAGGTGCAGCAGGTCCTCACGGCTGTAACGCAGGGTTAAACCAGTAACCAGGGCTAAAATACAGACATTAACCGAATGGGCAAAGGTATAATCATCCAGGGCGCGGATATCGGTAAGATTAACCATAAGCTCTTTGCGGTCTAAAAGGTCCTCAAGCAAGCTGATGACTATCCGCTGGATGCGGGCCGAATCTACCAGCAGGGGCACATGGCCCATTCCCCGGCTCTGGTAATTGCCGAAGAGTTCCTTCACAGCCCTAACGGCCGCCAGGCGGGTCTGCTCGCTGACTATATCTTCTACTTCCAGGTCCCCCAGGAGTTCATCACGAATATATACCGCCGGCACACCCAGTTCTTTTAAGCGAATTATGTAGCTGGGCTTTAAAACTACACCTTTATTGAGTAATACCTGCCCGTCGGCACTGTAAATAGCCCGGGCTACCACCATCCCCGGTTTTAAACTATCTACCGATAGCTTGCGCAATACCGGCACTCCCCTTTTCCCACCGCACCGATATTTCGACACCAATAAAGTAAAATCCTTCCTGTCAGGGCGGCTATACTTTGCCTGCCTAAAAAACCGGTAATATGTAATATCGACCGGAGACGTCCTGGCTTAAGCAGGAAAACAACACCTGGCAGCGGCCGGCAGCTTACCCCGGTAAAAATTAACCACCCTTTACCAGGGTGGTTGCTTTTTATCGAGCTTGCTGATTATGGGGGAAAATGCTATAACCCGGGTCTTTATGCTGGCGGTAGAGGTAATAGCCCAGAGCCAGTACCGCTCCGCCGAGGATTATTATCCCGTAAATCACTGCCGATCACCCCCGCTTTTGTTTCAGCTACCTGTCACCGGCGCTACAAGGATGATATCCTCCCGCATCCTACCACCGGTTTTAGTATAAAAAACCTGCCGGTTGGTGTCAACGCTCAAGCCAGCCCGACGCGGCTGGCCTTCTCGTGTTCCATAAGGCTCACCGTATCTTTCAGGATGCGGATGTATTTCATTTCCGGGTCTTCCGGGCCCTGGAGGTCGGCATGTTCTTTTTTTAGCAGATTGACATAATCTATAATTTCCCGGGTAATAACCTCCCCCGGACAGACCAGGGGAATACCCGGCGGGTAAGCTGTAATGGCTTCGGCGCTGATTTCCCCTTCGGCGTACTCCAGCTCTATGCTGCGCGTCTGGCTGTAGAAGGCCGCCCGGGGCAACACGGCCATCCGCGGGATGGCAGGCAGGGGCGGGCAAAAACGAACCACGTTTTTTAGAGAGCGTTTCCTGGCAATATCCTGGAAGGCAGCAACCAAGCGGCCGGCTGTTTCCCAGTCATCACCAATGGAAACGAGCAACAGGACATTGTAGAGATCGGAAAGCTCGACCTGGATCTTGTATTCCCGGCGCAGGATGGCTTCCATCTCATATCCGGTAAGGCCCAGCCCCTGGACATTGACGGTGATTTTGGTCGGGTCCAGGGCGGTACAGCCGGGCAGGGAGGTTACTTCCTCGCCCATGATGTTCAGGCCTTCGATTTGGGAAAGTTCCCGGCGTATCCACCAGCTTATTTCTAAGGTGCGCTCCAAAAACTCCCGTCCCCGGAGGGCCATTTGTTTCCGGGCTACATCCAAGGAGGCCAGTAAAATATACGAAGGACTGGTGGTCTGGCAAAGATTGAGTACGGCCTTAATATGCTTGGCGTCCAATCTTTCGCCCTGGAGAAGGAGAAAAGAACTCTGAGTCATAGAACCAGCTAATTTATGGGCACTCACTGCCGCCAGATCCGCCCCCGCCGCCATGGCCGACAGAGGCAACGCCGGGTGGAACGGCAAATGGGCGCCGTGGGCTTCATCTACGAGAACAGGTACGTTATATCTATGCGCTACTTCTACTATTTCCTTCAAAGGCGGTACTGTCCCGTAGTAATTGGGGTTGATGACAAAAACCGCCCTGGCGTCGGGATGTTCCTTTAACGCCCTTTCCACCTTCTCCGGCGTAACCCCCATGGAAATACCGTAATCCTCGTTAATCTCCGGTTCGATATAAACAGGGTGAGCCCCGCTCAAAATAAGGCCGCCCAGGGCTGAGCGGTGGGCATTGCGGGGGATAATAATTTTCTCTCCCGGCTGGCAAACGGACATGATCATGGCCTGGATACCGGAGGTTGTACCGTTTACCAGGAAAAAAGCATAATCCGCCCCGTAGGCATCCGCCGTCAACGCCTCGGCATCCCGGATAACATCGCGGGGATTGCAGATATTATCCAACCCGGGTACACAGGTAAGGTCCATGGCCAGGATCCGCTCGCCGACATACTCTTTTAATTCCGCCAGGGCCCGGCCCTGCTTGTGGCCGGGAACGTGAA
Organism: Moorella sp. E308F; assembly: GCF_006538365.1. Classification (NCBI taxonomy): domain Bacteria; kingdom Bacillati; phylum Bacillota; class Clostridia; order Neomoorellales; family Neomoorellaceae; genus Neomoorella; species Moorella sp. E308F. The sequence continues at coordinate 421,048 of NZ_BJKN01000001.1, forward strand.
AGGGAATAACCCCTTCTTCAATATACTGCTTGATAGCCGTAAAAACCGGTGTCCTGGTCTGGTCCAGCATGGCAAACGCCCCCTATCACGCGCTGCAACAGAATTTATTACACCACAAAAGGTGCTGGAATGCAAGCATAATCTTTCTTTATATTTCTATGGGCTTTAGCCATGCCGGGTTACCCCTAAAAATAAAGGGAGCCACCAGGTGACTCCCGCTTTTGCAGGTTTTGTTTTGGCATCGCTACGCGGCTCTGTCCCCCCTGCTCTTCTGCTTCGCCACGGCCTCCCCAGCATCCGGAACAGCGGGTTGCCCCTACCCCTTTTCTACTTCGCACCCAGTTCAGCAGCAATCCTTTTCCTGTCCGCGTCCCTGTCCACTTTAACAAAGCGGCTCTTAAGTTTTGCCATAACTTCGGGCATGGTGGTGTATTCCATATCCTCCAGGGGCAGGCGGTGAGGCTCGAAGGGCCCCAGGGAGCGCAGGTAATTGGCAATTTCGTTGGCCGTCTGGCGTGCCTTATCAAAGGCTACATCGGCGAAGAGATCCTGGGGACCCACCAGGCGTCCGCCGGCCAGCTGGAAGCCCATGGCTACCACCCGCGGCGGACCGTCAAAGCGTGTCGGCGCTGCCTGATTAAGGCCCACAGGCATCAGAGGCCCGATATGGGAACCGCGCATCCAGCCGGCTACCAGGTGAGGATTAGCAAAAGGTTCCAGGGCCTCTCCCACGGCCGGCAGGCCGCTCTGGCAGCGGACAATGCACACCGGGTCGTCTTTGCCCACATAACGCCCGGCCATGAGGTTCAGGCGCTGGGTACTGGACACGGCGGCGATTTCGCCTGTGGTTTTAGAATAAACGGCCTTGATGCAATAGCGCCCCGGCGCGCCAATGAAGACCAGGAGATCGTAGAGTTCTTCGGGTAAAGAAAACTCCACCCGTTCATTTTTAATCAGGTCGTAAACCTCAAAACGGAAGCCCTGGTGCATCTTGGGGTCGATAACCAGGCCGATGGTATTGAAGGGATCGGCAAACATCTTGTAGAGGGGGAAGTTCCAGGCGCCGGGTTCTGTCTTGTCGGCAGCAAAGACAATCACCGGCTCACTCTTACGTTCCTCAAATTCCATTTCGGCAACCCCGGGGCCCATACCCTTGACGTTGCCGGAGAAAGCGTCGGAAAGGAGGTCCTGCCCGGCACCGTAAAGTTTCAGCTCCCGGGCCACCTCGGTACATTGCAGAAAAACATTCCAGGCCAGGTGGTGAATTTCCGGGCAGTCAACGCCATATTTATGAGTCATAATGAGGTTAATATCATCCCCTACATGGGTTACCCGGTAATCTATCAACAGCTTGCTGGCGGCAAGGTAACGTTCCGCTGTCTCCAAAAGGCGCGGGTGGACGCTGGAATGGCCTACATAGCCGCCAATATCAGCTTTAATGACACTTAAAGTAATCTTCTCGCCCAAAGCACACGTCCCCCTTTTTATGTTATAAAGCATTTATGTTATACTATATGTAGTTTTACTAGAAATAGAATAGCATAATTATCTTTTGAAGTAAACATTTTTGGCAAAAAAATATGCCCCTTATACGGGGCAAAAATGTTATCTATTTACTATGGTTATTACTGCAAACTTCAAGCCGCTCGCCTGGCAGCAATTTTATCTTTAACAATAGGACCAAATAGCATTACCAGGGTTAAGAAAATAAATACAGCACTAATTGGGTGGGTAAAGAAAGCAGTATAAGTCCCTTCTGCAATTATTGCCCGCCGCATTTCTGTCTCTAGAGTTGGCCCCAGGACGATGGCCAGGATAACCGGCGTCGTAGGAAAGTCATAGCGCTCTAAAAAGTAACCTATTACCCCGAACACCGCCATTACATAGACATCAAAAAGGTTATTACGCACCGCAAAGGAGCCAACTATGGTTAATACCATTATAACTGGCAGCAAAATTGTTTTGGGGATCTGCAAGATCTTTACAAAAAGGCGAATGCCAAACCATTGAACAATTAAGGTTAGGATATTGGCAATGAACAAGGCGGCAAATATACCATAAACAATATCAGCATTTTTCTGGAAAAGCAGGGGTCCTGGTTGTAACCCGTGAATAAGCAGGGCTCCTAGCAAAATTGCTGTGCCCGGGTCGCCGGGAATACCCAGGGTCAACATGGGGATGAGGGCGCCTCCGGTAACGCCGTTATTGGCCGCCTCCGGGGCTGCCACCCCTTCCAGGATACCCGTTCCCCACTTTTCCGGATTCTTAGACATGCGTTTATTTGTTTCATAAGAGAGAAAGGCTGCGATAGGACCACCTGTCCCCGGAATGGAACCTATTCCCGTTCCCATAAGGGCACCACGCACTATAATACCAACACAGCTTTTTATCTCCTGCCAGCTGGGCAACTGGCTAGTTACGCCTTTGTCTTCAATTTTAATACCCGTTTCCGCATGACCCCTTGGTAAATCTTTAATAATCTGGGGTATAGCAAACAAGCCGATCATGGCTGCTAGCAAATCTATCCCGGCTTGCAAAGGTTCATAACCGATGGTAAAACGTTGGACCCCCATTATCGGATCCAGGCCGATTTCCATGGCCATTAACCCGATAATCCCGGCAATTAAACCTTTAATGATGGAACCTGATGAAACGCTGATAATCGTCGATAAACCAAACAAAACCAGGGCGAATATTTCCACCGAGCCAAATTGCAGCGCTACTTTGGCAATCAAAGGTGCCACCAGGATTAATAAAAGTAGACTAACTAACCCGGCAAAAATAGACGCAATTACCGCCATCCCCAGGGCCTTACCGGCCATTCCCTTTTGTTTTAGAGTATAACCATCGATTACCGTCGCTGCTGCCGAGGGCGTACCCGGGATGCCCAGGAGGATAGCCGATACTGAACCCCCGGTCATGCCGCCGATGAAAACGCCTACCAGCAAAGAAATTCCTGTAATTGGATCAAATGCAAAGGTTACCGGCAAAAGCAGGATCAGGCCGGTGGAGAAAGTAAGTCCGGGCATGGAGCCGAAAGTTATGCCGACAATGACGCCTACCAGGTTAGCCACCAGGGCCGTCAGTTGAGTGGCTTCCCCGATGCCGGTCACGATGTTTGACAGCAAAAAAATTCACCCCTTAAAATATGCTACCTGTGGGAAGGGCCATTTTAAGCAAAACCCGGAAGATAAAATCTACTCCAAATGCCAGGACAACTGTAATCAGGGCGATTTCCAGAATGTTGCGCAGGCGGAAACTTACAAACAGGAAAAAGGGCATCATTACCAGGGTACCCCAGCGTAGCCCGATCAGATCTACCATCCAGATATAAACAAAGAACATGGCCAGGGTACCTAAGCCTATCCAATCGATACCCCTTTTAGCTTCACTGGCCTCGGCCGCAACTGTCTTTTCTCCAGCAGGCTGCCGCCAGTTTCCTACCAGCATAACCAAGCTTAATATGACCAGCCCCGTTACCAGGAGCCATGGAAAAAACCTTGGCCCCGGGGTACCAGGTATCGTTGCGGACGGTATTTGTAAGGTAAGGTAGCCCCATATAGCTGCCAGCAGCAAAAAACAGATGGCTACAAGGCGCTCATCTCTTGGTTTTGACATTTTTTCACCCCTGGATGTGAAAACATCCTTCTCTAATTGCAGCTGCTATAATTATAATTTCGGTAACGGGGCGGTTTCCGCCGCCCCGTTACCGCTTTACCGCTTTACTTATTGTTTCTTCATCCCGATTTGTTCCATCAAGGCCGCCAGTTCTTCGTCCTGCTGGGCAATGAACTTGTCAAATTCGGCAGCCCCGCGGAACTCTATATTGGCGCCCATTTGCTTGGCAAAGTCCTTGAATTCCTGGCTTTCGGCCACCTTTTTAAAGGCCGCTTCTAATTTTTCAATTACCGGTTGTGGCGTGCCGGCCGGTACGGCAATACCCCGCCACAGGGAAAGGGTCAGATCGATGCCTTTTTCTTTAAAAGTGGGCACATCCGGCAGAGAGGCCAGGCGTTGTTCACCGGTAACAGCCAGGATACGCACCTGCCCGGCTTTTACCTGAGACATAATCTCCGCCGGTAACTGGGAGCTTGCCTCAATTTTGCCCCCCAGCAGGCTGGACACGGCCAGGCCTTTCCCAAAGGGTACATGGGTGAATTTAGCGCCGGTCTTATTTTCCAGGGCTACGGCAGTCAGGTGGGTAAAGCTGCCCAGGCCGGAGTTACCAATTCTTACTTTACCCGGATTCTTTTTAGCATACTCAATGAACTCGTTAATATCCTTCCAGGGGGCATCGGCCTTGACGGCAATGCTCACCGGCTCGGTAGTCAGCTCGGCTACACCGGCAAAGGCCGTGTAATCAAACTTCATATTGCCCTGGTGGTAAGCTGTGTTAATGGAATTGGAATTCCATACAATATTGTAGCCATCGGGTTTCTGGTCTTTAACGTAGGAATAACCTACCGCTCCTGCAGCCCCGGTGCGGTTGACAACGGCAATGGGCTGGCCTAATTCTTTACCGGCCAGGTCAGCTACCTTACGTGCCAGGAGATCGGCACCGCTACCGGCGCCAAAAAGAACGGTCATTTCTATGGGTTTGGTCGGAAACTCTACTGCCGCCGTATCACCTTGTTTTCCACCTTCATTTTTCGAGCTGTCATTTGCCTGCTTGTCCCCGCCGCAACCAGCCAGGGACAGGGCAAGTACCAGGAGCAGGGACACCAGGACTAGAGCTACACCCTTTAACCTCCAGTTTTTCATGTTAACCCTCCTTAAAATAATTTTTATTAATGCAGCGGTTTCCCGCCGGCATTAACCCCCTGGTAAATACTTGCTATAATTCAAACTAAGGTATTATGGGTTAATAACTACCTTCATGGCCCCGTCTTTGCGGTTGACGAAGTAGTCCAGGCCCTTGTGGAACTCCTCTAACGGGAAGGCATGGGTCATGATGGGTTTGGCATCAATTTTACCCTGGGCCATCAGGGACAGGGCGCGCTTGCAGTTCTGGTTGCCTTCACCGCGTACCGTCAAAAGGCTGATCTGGTTTATGACTACATAATCCAGGTTGGCAGTAACCGGTTCTTTGTAGAAGGAAACCAGGACCATGACACCGCCTTTTTTAGTCGACTTGATGCCGTATTCAAAGGCCTGAGAATTGCCACCGCACTCAAAAACCCTTTCGGCACCTTTACCATCGGTGATGGCCATGACTTCGGCAACGGGATCGGCAACCTCGCGGATATTGATGGTATGGGTTGCCCCCAGCTGGCGGCCCTTGGCCAGGCGATCTTCCCGGGTGCCCATGAGGATGATTTTTTCAGCACCTAGAGCACGGGCTCCCTGGACAACGGATAAACCTATGGGACCCGGGCCGATAACCAGGACTGTATCACCGGCAATATAGCCACCGCTCTTATCAATGGCGTAAAGGGCGCAGCCGGCGGTAGTCACATAGGTTGCCTCGTTAAAAGAAATATTATCAGGAATTTTATAAACAGAGTTTACGTGCTGGACGGCATACTCGGCAAAACCGCCGTCTACCGTCATTCCGGCGGCCCGGTGGCCTTTATCTAGGCGGCCGTAGTTTAAACAGGCGGTATACTTGCCGTCAATGCAGTTCTCGCAGCGGCCGCAACCCTTATGGGCCTCAATGGCCACCCGGTCGCCTACCTTGAACTCGTCCACCGTTTCCCCCACGGCCACTACCGTACCGGCCCACTCATGGCCGAAGGTAAATTCCCCGTAGGGCGGCATCTTGGGCATTCCTTTGGTTATGATTTTTACATCGGTACCGCAAATGCCGCAGGCTGCTACACGCACCAGTACTTCCCCCGGCCCGGGCTTGGGTACCGGCTTTTCCACCAGGCGCACGTCATTGGGACCAAAAAGGACCAGGGCTTTCATTTTCTCGGGGATTTGATATTCCATTTTACTGAATGACCTCCTTTGAACGATTATGCCGGAAATTGTATCTGCTGGTGGGGATATCTCCCTCCGACGCTCCACGCCTCATAGGCTCCGGGACATATCCCCACCCTAACGCCTACGCATTTTTTAGGGTTCGCTGGCGGCAGAACACTGCTTGCCGGCTAGCCATACTTCCATCAGCTGGTGCATAACGGCAGCCGCGCTGGCGGCAAAGACCGGGTCGTTAATATTGGCGTCCAATTTCATTAACTTTACCCGGGGCTCCAGGTTGGCCTCCAGGGCCGCCACCAGGGCGGCATCGGCTTCCGGGTCGTGGAGGGGGCCGCCGGCGCGGCCGTTTTCCGACCAGCCTTTAAGCGGGACCATGACGGCCACCGGCCCGCGAGCGGCATTTAACCTGGCGGCCAGCACTTCACCCACCCTGGTTAATTCTTCTTTAGTAGCCCGGACGTTGGTGTTATAAGGGTTATGGTAGTGAGTCGGGCGGCCCCGGTAGGCCGGCGGTATGCTCTCCGCCGGGCCAAAGCAGAAATAATCCAGCCCTCCCAGGGAAATCACCATGGGTATGCCCTTTTGGCCCGCCGCCTGCAGGCGCGGCCGCATAGGAGTATAGATATCTCCGGCCTCACCAAAGACCTCGGCGAGCAGTTCATGGGTGGTAAGATCAAGGACTCCTTGAATCACCCCGGCCTCGATTAATTCTTCCATGGCTGAACCGCAGGCCCCGGACGCATGGAAGGCTATTACCTCATAACCTAACTCTACCAGTCTCTCCCGGGCGGCTGTGACTACCGCATTGGTATTGCCAAAGGCGGTAGTAGCAATTACCGGCCGATCACTGGCCTTCAGGGGCTCGCCGTGAGCTGCCATGCCCATGACCGCCCCGGCAGCATTGCTGAGTATGGTACGGCTAACGGTATTGGGCCCTCCCAGAAGATCGGCTACCGAGAACATCATGATGATGTCCTTGTACTCAATGTAGGGGCGGATGTTACCGGAAGCCACCGTGGAGACAATCACCTTGGGCAGCCCGATGGGCAAGGCCCGCATGGCGATGGCTGCTATGGCCGTGCCCTGGTTGCCGCCGATACCCAGAACGCCGGCCAGTTCGCCCCGACCATAGAGGTCGGTTAACACCCGGGCTGCTCCCAGCCCCATGGTCTGCATCATGGCATCGCGGCGTAAAGATGGCAGGTCCTTAAATTCTACCCCGCCCAGGCGGCAGATTTCTTCCCGCGGGTAAGTGGCCTTAAACCCGTGGGGGAGGTAGGTGCTCACATCCAGAACCGGAGCCTGCCAGCCCCGGGAAGTGATGAACTCCTGCAAAAAACGAGTTTCAGCTTCTTTGGTATCGACAGTGGCAACAATGGCTATAGCCTTGCGAGGCACACTTTTCTCCTCCTGGTTGCTTTAAGCCAGGGCCCAGGCTTCTTTAATGACCCTCTTGGCATTGGCCAAAATTAATTCCGATGTCTCGCCGGGAAGCAGGGGGCGCACTTCGGCACTCAAGACGGGCCTCTTTTCCGGTCCGATAAGGCCCATGTCGACCAGCAGGCGGAAATAAGCGCTGACATCTTTGGTATCGATCTCCCCGTCTTCCACACCAAAACGAGGCTGCAGGTCACCGTACAGGGGATGACGCCGGTCCTTCATAACGCAGTTGCCGATATGAAAAGCCATTAAATAATCTTTTACCAGGGGCAGGGCTTCCTCGGGCTTTTCCCTAAGCAAGGGGAAGTGGGAGAGGTCCGCCAGGAGCCCGAATTTAGGATAGCTGGGACGTAGTTCCCTAGCAATATCAAGAGCATCCTTGAAATGGCCAATCAAGGATTCTTTGTCAATGTCCCGATCAAAGATCTTTAAGGTAATGGCCGGGTCGCCCATCTCCCTGGCATATTCACAAATCTGGGCCAGGGAGTCAACAAGGAGCTTTTTAGCCTCTTCCCGCCGTTCCGGGCCGGGGTCTTTACCGGCCGGGATACGCACAGCAACAGCCCCCAAGTCGGAGGCTTCTTTAAGGCAATTGAAAACCTGCTTTACGGCCCGCTTCCTTTCCCCGGGATCGAAGGAGTTAAGATTTAATTTTTGGGAAAAGATGGCCGGCTGGCAGGCATAACAAACCTCCATGTGGGCGATCTTTAATAAATGCGCTGCCTCGGTGCGCTGTTTAATGTCCTTGATCCAGCCTACTTCCACCGCAGTAAAGAAGTCGTCTTCAGCAATGCGGCGCAGGGTTTCTACCACCGGTCCGGTACCGTGTACTACCTCGGGAAAGGCTTTAAAGTGGACGATACCCACCTTCATGAATTCATAAATGGAAGCCCTCATACTTAACCTCCCCTTAATTTACGCCATTTTCCCCACTCGCCGGAAGTGTAGATTAATTCTGGCTAACTCCTGAAAAAAAATTTATCCTAACTGGGATAACAAAAAGGCAACTTTAGCATTATCTTCTAAAACATCTGCCAGGTAAAAAGCATGATGAATATCTTTACCCACTGTAACAAAACCATGGCGCTTGAGGACGGCAGCTTTGAGGGTTGGATCCTCAAAGGCTTTAATAACCATTTCCGCAAGTTCCACTGACCCCGGCGCGGCATATTCGACAGTGCCTACTTTGTTAAGACCCGCTTCCGCGGCGGCTGTAACCACCGGTAGCTCGCCCCTGGCCGTCGCATAAGCCGTAGCAAAAGCCGAATGGCCGTGAACGACGGCCTGTACATCCGGGCGGGCCTTTAAAATACCCAGGTGAAAGCGGATCTCCTTGGAAGGTTTACCCTCACCTGCCAGGATATTCCCTTCTAAATCAACCAGAATAAAATCCTCGGGTCCCACATCACCAAAGGACTTACCGCTGGCTTTTATAAGGACTTGATCCGGGTGTCCCGGGACGCGGGCGCTGGTGTTGCCGCTGGTAGCCGAGGTAAGGCCGCGGGCAAAAATTTGCCTGCTGACCTCTACCATTTCATGGCGCAACCTGGTAACTGCATCTAAATCGATCATTTTTAGTTTCCTCCCAGCCTTGCTCGCGGGTACAAGCCAGGCTTTTAAAGCCAGGCTTGTACCTTGAGCCAAGGGGTTTACGCAGCTGTTATGCTCTCTCGGGGAAATCGCGGTTTTCTACTTTGAAGGGGAACTTCTTGACTTCCTCAATGAAGGCAGCCAGGTGCTCAGCTTCTTTCTCAAAGAGCTTCAGGCCTTTTTCAGGGGTGCCCCGGAAGGGATTACCAATGGTGGCATGATCGGAGTATTCATGGTGTTCCATGGGAACAATGATATTTTCGGAACCCCGGAATTTAACGGTAGGAGTACCGTCGATCTTGGAAAATTCAGGTCCCATCCACCGCGGCGCGTGGGCACGGTCATTGACCGCCCGGCTCATATCCACCAGCTCAATGTTGTAAGCCATTACCTGCGCCGTTTCCATTTCACCGGCGTGCCAGCCGGGGGTCTCCTCGGGAGGACCTTCCAGGATACCTTTAACTACCTCGCATTCCCTCTCGGTGGGCGTTTTGTACCAGGCCACAAAGGCGCCGGTATGGTAACGAAGTTTCCGCAGGAGTTCATCAATGGGTTTGGTATTGGAACCATGGTGGGATACAAAGACAATCTTGTTAGCACCGTGGAAAATCAAGCTGCGAGCAATATCATGGAGCACACGACGGAAAGTCTCGGCAGCAAGGGTGATGGTGCCGCAGCCTTCCCCGACTTCGCCCATGTGGTGGGGTGAGTAGCCAAAGGGTAACAGCGGTGTGTGGGGGACATTGGCCAGTTTAGCGGCCCGCTCGGTTACGGAAATGGTAGTAATGCTGTCCGTTCCCAGGGGTACATGGGCACCGTGCTTTTCACAGCTGCCGACCGGCACGAGAACGGTGTCGGTTTCCTTGAACCATTCCTGAGCGTCAACGAAGGAACATTCCAAGAGGTTGTGTCGTTTTGCCATTTCAGCAAACCTCCTGCCAATTATTTATTTTAATATAGAAGATTCCCTGACCTCGAGGTGGGTTGCCAGGAAGGTAACCGGCGGCACCTTCCGGCCGGCAAGGAGCTCGGCCAGTACCCTCATAGCAGTCACCCCCAGGTCATAGACCGGAACAGCTACAGTAGATAAAGTTGGAGTAATGAACGAGGCGAGGGGAATGTTATCGAAGCCAACGACGGCAACATCTTCTGGTACCTTAAGGCCCCTTTCCTGCAGGGCTTTGATTGCGCCTATGGCCATAAGATCGTTATGGGCAAAAATTGCGGTTATCTTCCCCGGGCCGCGCAATGGCAGACGACCAACGGCTTGATAACCGCTGCTAAACTCAAAGTCACCTTCCACGATCCAGCCGGATTCTATATCTACCCCTTCAGCCTCTATGGCACGGCGGTAACCCTCCAGGCGGTCCCTAGCTGTAGTCGAAACGGCAGGGCCGGTCACCGTGGCAATCCGCCGGTGGCCAAGATGCAGCAAATGCTCAACAGCTTCCTGGGCGGCCCGCACATTATCCACCTGCACTGCCGGGAGATTGGCTTTATGACGCCCAATGACCACCGTCGCCACCGAGCCCTGTTCAAAAAAGTGTTCCCGGCTGGCATCCTCTACAGCACCCCCGCCGGTAAAGATCACCCCGTCCACCCGTTTTTCCCGTAAAACACGGAGATATTCTTTCGTACGTTCCCGGGAACGGTCGGTATTGCACAGGATAACTGTATAGCCCTTTTCATGGGCTACATCCTCTACCCCCCGGACAATGCCCGGGTAATAAGGGTTGGCAATATCCGGAAGGATCAGACCGATGGTTTTTGTTTCATGCAGCTGGAGGCTGCGGGCCATGGCGTTGGGGTAAAAGCCAAGTTCTTTAATAGCTGCCAGGACGCGCTCCCTCGTCTCGGGGCTGATAGGATGCTGACTGTTGTTAAGAACACGAGAAACGGTAGTAACAGAAACCCCGGCATGCCTTGCCACATCTTTTATGGTTACCATGGCTTTCACCCCTCTCGGAAAACGTTTTCCTTGGTTATAAATTTAACATGGTTTAGCCCCTGTGTCAATAAGTAATTTTAAATCGTGAATATTTTCTTATGGTAAACGTTTCCCACTGGCATTCTATGTTATGGTAAACGTTTTCTTTTTTGTTTTTTCACTCCCCTTCATGGAAAGCCATGAAAAATACGGCAATACTTTTGCCATAATCTCCTATCATAGTAACAAAACTGCTATTCATACGCCTCTTATATACGAGGGCGGAAATTGAGACTTAAAATATCCGGATTTTCTTCCCAAAAATAAAAACTCCCCGCAGGGTAACTCAAAACTACGGGGAGTTTCAGGCGAACAATATCCCTTACAGATTTACTGGCAAAGACCGTCAGGACAAGACCTCCTATTTCAACTGCCGGGCCACAAAGCGCAGGTGTTTGCCCATTGCTCGACGTGCCGATTCCGCGGCCCCGGAAATAATGGCTTGGGCAATTTCATTGTGCTGTTCAAAAAGCACACAAGCGTTCTCCGGATCAGAGTAAAGACGGTTTCTTTTATTGGCCAGGGTCTGAGCAATGGTATCAGCAATAGTGTACATCAAACGGGAAAGGATGGGATTATGGGACATACCGGCTATGGTTAAATGAAATTTGACATCCGTGTCTTCCTGGAGAAATCCCCGGGCTAGTTCGTTGCTCATCTGCTGGATTATCTCTACCAACTTTTCTTTTTCCTCGGTCGTAGCCCGCTGCGCCGCCAGGTAAACTATCTCCCGTTCCAGTATCTGCCTGGCTTCCAGTAAATATACGGCCTGTTGTTCTTCTAGCAGCAGGGCCATGACCAGGGGCTGGACAATATCGCAGTTCTGCACCTTGCGGACAAAAGTACCTTCACCGGGTTTTACCTCCAGCACGCCCATAGTAGTCAGGGCGCGAATGGCCTCCCGGACAGATGCCCGGCTAACGCCCAGTTTCTCCGACAGCTCCCGTTCCGAGTAAAAGCGTTCCCCAGGCATCAGCTTGCCTTCACTGAGGGATTTTTTTACCTGCTCGACGATTTCTTCATAAATCTTTTTCGTTTTGATAGGCTGCAGATCCATCGGCCTTACCTCGAGGTTCTTTTTAGATTATTATTGCATTATTTCGGGCCGATGGCAATCGGTTATTTTCCCCGAACATCTGCGCCGGGCTCTGGAAGCGCTCCTGGATATTGGCCGACATATTATAGCTAAAAAAGGATTGGGACGGCCGGAAGATTATAAAAGCATCATTATCTTGTTGGGAAAAAAACGGTGTGATCCTCATGGGATTTATGCTAAAGTTCCAAGGCATGGCTGCCTATCGTAATCGCCTGGTGCACGGTTATGCCGATATTACTGCTGAAGAAATCTATAATCTCCTTGAAAGATAAGCTGGGTGATTTTGCGGAATTTGTGAACCACATACTTGACTACCTGAACAAAGATAACGTAGTTCAGAAAGGTGGGATCGATGATGACGCCAAAGATTGCTTCCGAACTCCATCCCCAGGCAATTAATTGGGAAACTTACAAAGAAGTATTCCCTGAGAAAATGTAGTTAATTGGAGGCTTCCTTTGTGGCGGTCCCTCAGATCATGATGCCAGGGAGAAACTTTTATGGGCACTCTTGATTAATGTTGGCCTGGAGCGAGTGGTAAAGCTGGCGCCAAAGGAAAAATGGGAAGCAGTCCTACGGGAGATGACCCGTCATGCCTGGTAGCATTGCCGCCCGGCTGGCGTCGGCTGTCATAGTCTGCCTGACCGCCGCTTTACAAGGAATCCCACTCTCATCTTGGCGAAGTCAATCTATCGTTACCCCTGGGCAGGTGCTTAATCACCTATTATCTCATACACCAGCGGCTGGGGGACCGGCGGCTCTGGTGCCAGGGTATAGGCCGCCAGGAATCTCTCCCGGGCCGCCTCCAGGTTCAACCGGTCGTTGACGTGGAAGACAGCCAGGAGCTCGCCGGCGCTAACATAATCTCCCCGGCGTTTTTTGAGCTCAATACCAACAGCCAGGTCTATAGGGCTTTCCTTGGTGACCCGCCCGGCTCCCAGGAGCATGGCCGCCTCGCCCACCAGGCGGGCCTGGACGGCGCTGATGTAACCGCCGGCCGGGGAGGATATAGTTACCTGTTCCCCGGCTTGCGGCAGGAGTTGCGGATTGTCTACCACCTCCGGGTCGCCGCCCTGGGCGACGATAAACTGCCGGAATTTGGCCAGCGCACCACCGGCGTTTAGGAGATCTTCCAGACGCCGGCGGGCCTCGCCTTCGCTGCCGGCCGCACCGGCAAGCAAAAGCATCTGGCTGCCCAGGGTAAGGCAGACCTCCCGCAGTTCTTTTGGCCCGCCGTCGTGGAGGACCGCTAAAGCCTCCTTTACCTCCAGGGCGTTGCCCACCATCATTCCCAGAGGTTCGTCCATATTGGTAATAACCGCCACCGTACGCCGGCCCACCTCCCGACCCAGGGCCACCATGGTCCGGGCCAGTTCTCGGGCCGAAGCCAGGTCGGGCATAAAGGCCCCGCTGCCAACCTTAACATCGAGAACTATGGCATCGGCACCAGCGGCGATTTTTTTGCTCATGACGCTGCTGGCGATGAGGGGGATGCTTTCCACCGTGGCCGTAACATCCCGCAGGGCATAGAGCTTGCCGTCAGCCGGCACCAGGTTACCTGTCTGGGCGGTGATGGCCAGCCCGATTTCCTTCACCTGCCGGACCATATCCTCCCTGGATAGCTGCACTCGGAAGCCGGGAATGGCCTCCAGCTTGTCAATGGTGCCGCCGGTGTGGCCCAGGCCGCGGCCGGACATCTTGACCACCGGTACCCCGGCTGCCGCTACCAATGGCGCCAGGACCAGGGTTGTGGTATCGGCTACGCCGCCGGTGCTGTGCTTGTCGACCTTGACACCGGGGATGGAACTCCAATCAATTCTCTCCCCCGAGGCTACCATGGCCCGGGTCAGGGCGGCCGTCTCATCCTGGTTCAGGCCGCGGAAGTAGACAGCCATAAGAAAGGCCGCTATCTGGTAATCGGGAATCGTACCGGCCGTATAACCCTGAATCATGGCCTCAATTTCTGCCGGTGTCAGGGCCTGGCCCTCCCGCTTGCGGCGGATTAAGTCAAGCATCTGCATAATTATATAAACCTCCCGCAAACAATCGATTTTTTCTCACCCGCCGGCAACAAAAAAGCCCCTCAAAAACTGCTGGCGGCCCGCCAGGTGGAAATACAAGGAAATACTCTTGCAAGCATTATACCTCGCCGGTTTATCCGGGGCAAGAGTAGCTCCTCATCTAAAACTAAAGGTCATATCCCCAGGTATAACCTGGAAGATATGACCTTTTTGTTATCCATTATGGTCCCACCCAAGATTAAATGCCTTTTTGTTAACCTCCAAAAACCGAGCCGGCACCGAAGCGGCCAGGGCTTCTTCCCAGGCCTCCCGGCCGATGGGCAGCTGCCTGGCCAGGGCGCCCATGAGGACCATATTGACGGCCTTCACGTTCCCGGCCTGGCGGGCCAGCTCCAGGGCGTCGATGACCAGCATGTTTTTAACCAGCTTTTCCATCTCAGCCACCAACCCGGCCGGGTAAGCCGCCGCTCCAGTAAGGACGGGTAAAGGCGGGAGTTCTTGATTATTCACGATGAGCTGCCCCCCGTCCTTCAGGTAGTAGAGCCAGCGCCGGGCCTCCAGCTTTTCAAAGGCCACCAGGAAGTCAGCCGTACCGGGAGCCATCACGGGAGAATATACCCGGGGACCGAAACGGACCTGGGTCACTACGCTGCCGCCCCTCTGGGCCATACCGTGGATGTCGGAAACCTTGACCTCGCCCCCCAAGGAAACCGCCGCCCGGGACAGGACGCGGCCGGCAAGGATCGTCCCCTGGCCGCCGACGCCGACCAGCAGTACATTAACCACGCCATTATTCATTACCTTCACCTGCTTTCCTTATAGCCTCTGCCGGGCAAACCTGAGTGCAGAGGCCACAGCCGTTGCACTGGATCGGGTCAATGACGGCCTGCTCCCCGTTGAAGGATAGGGCCGGGCAGCCCAGTTCCAGGCAGTAACGGCAGCCCAGGCAGTTTTCCTTATCTACTATATAAACTGCTTCTTTCTCTTTATGCAAAAGGGCGCAGGGACGGCGGGCAATAATTACCGAAGGTCCGGCTGCCGCCGTTTCTTCGCGGATAGCCCTTTCAACCGCCTCCAGATCGTAGCTATCGACCACCTGCACCCGCTGCACCCCCAGGGCCCGGGCGATTTGCTCCAGATCGGCCTTGGGAGCCTGCCGGTGGGCGGCGGTATAACCGGTACCGGGGTGATCCTGGTGCCCCGTCATGGCCGTGGTGCCATTGTCTAAAATAATCAAGGTGCCGTTGCTGCCGTTATAAACCATGTCCAGGAGGCCGGTCATACCTGAGTGCAGGAAGGTGGAATCGCCGATAACCCCTACCACCCGGCGGGCAAACTCCGGACCCCTGGCCTTCTCCATGCCCATGGCCACACCCAGGCTGGCCCCCATGCAGATACAGGTATCCATGGCCTGCAGGGGCGGCGTCGCCCCCAGGGTGTAGCAGCCGATGTCGCCAGCTACCACCAGCCCGAGTTTCTTCAGGACGTAAAAGACGCCGCGGTGGGGACAGCCGGGGCACATGAGGGGCGGGCGGCCGGGAAGTTCTGCAGCTGCCTTCGCCGCCGCTTCCGGGGCTCTTGCTGGCTGGGCCAGTGCCGGCGAAACCAGTTCCGGGGCCAGGGCTGCTACCCGAGAACCCACGGTGTGGGCGACGATAGCGCTGCTCAATTCATCTACCCTTGGCACCAGTTCCTTGCCAGCTACGGGCAGGCCCCAGGCGCGGATTTGATCTTCAAGGAAGGGTTCCAGCTCTTCCACCACATAACAGGTCTCAACAGCATTGACAAAATCGCGGATCAACTTCTCCGGCAGGGGATAAGTCAACCCCAGCTTCAGTACCGAAACCCCGGGCAGGGCTTCCTTAACGTACTGGTAGGCAATACCGCTACTAATAACACCCACGCGCCGGTCGGCCCATTCCACCCGGTTCAGGGGTGTAGTCTCCGCATAGGCCGCCAGTTTGAGACGCCTTTCTTCCACCACCAGGTGGCGTGCCCTGCCGTAGGCCGGCAGCATGACATATTTGGAAGGTTGCTTTAGATAATCTTTCAGGGGCACTTCCCGGCGTTCGCCCAGCTCCACCAGGCTGTAAGAATGGGCAATACGGGTGGTCAGACGTAAAATTACCGGGGTATCAAATTCTTCACTTAAGCTAAAAGCGAGCATAGTCATATCCTTAACTTCCTGGCTGTCGGCCGGCTCCAGGCAGGGTATCTGGGCTATACGGGCGTAAAAACGGTTGTCCTGCTCGTTCTGGGAGCTAAAAAGGCCGGGGTCATCGGCCGACACCAGCACCAGACCGGCATTGACACCGGTATAGGCCAGGGTCATCAGCGGATCGGCGGCGACGTTAACGCCAACGTGCTTCATGGCCGCCAGGGCCCTGGCACCCCCGATGGCCGCGCCAATGGCGACCTCCAGGGCTACTTTCTCGTTCGGGGACCACTCTGCATATACTTCCGGGTACCCGGCCAGGGCTTCGATTATTTCCGTGCTCGGTGTCCCCGGGTAAGCAGCGGCTACCCGCAGCCCTGCTTCCCAGGCGCCCCTGGCCAGGGCATGATTACCAATCAATAATTCCCGCACACTTTCACCTCTCCCACCTTCAGGCCCATTGTGAGTAATGCGGGCCGCAATACTTTTATTCTAACTTAATAACCGCCCTGAGTCACTACCCGGCCTTAAAAGAAACCCCGGGACGTGACCAGAATAAAATAAAAACCCGTTTCTACGGGTTTTCTAGCTAACGGTTCCCTGGCCGGTGCTTGATATTTATTTATTTCGACCGCAAGTCAATCACCCGCCGGGCCTTGCCTTCGCTGCGGGGAATGCTGTGGGGCTCCACCAGGCGCACCCGCGCCTTTAGCTGTAGTACTGTATGCAGGCGCTCGGCAACTTTTTCTTCCAGTTCCTCCAGCTGCCGATAGCGATCGCTGAAAAACTCCGGGTCTACTTCTACCTGAATTTCCAGCTCATCCAGGTAATTGCGCCGACTGACTATAAGCTGGTAGTGGGGAGCTACTCCTTCAATTTCCATGAGGACGCTCTCCACCTGGGAGGGAAAGACGTTGACCCCCCGGATAATGAGCATATCATCGGTGCGGCCGGTAATTTTGGCCAGGCGCGCCGTGGTACGACCGCAGCGGCAGGGTTCAAAATTTAAACAAGATATATCCCGGGTGCGGTAACGCAGCACCGGCAGGGCTTCCTTGGTCAGGGTAGTAATAACCACCTCGCCCTTGACTCCCGGCGGACAGGGTTCCCCGGTAACCGGGTCAAGGATCTCCACCAGGAAGTGGTCTTCGGCCACGTGCTGGCCGTCCTGGTACTCGCACTCGCCGGAGACGCCCGGTCCCATGACTTCCGACAGGCCGTAGTTATCTGTGGCCAGCATCCCCCAGCGCCGCTCGATTTCTTTGAGCATTTCCCGGCTGGAGGCCTCGCCGCCAAACAGGCCCAGCCGCACGGGGAGTTCCCGCGGGTCCACACCTTCTTCTTCCGCCACCTCAGCCAGGTGCAGGACATAGGACGGCGTGCCCACCAGGACGGTGGTACCAAAGTCCCGCATTAACATAATATGCCGTTTGGAGTTGCCGGCTGAAGCCGGTACCACCGTGGCTCCTACCCGTTCCAGGCCGTAGTGCAGGCCAAAACCGCCGGTGAAAAGGCCGTAGCCGAACACAACCTGAACGACATCGTCAGCAGTGACGCCGGCGAGAGTCACCATCCGCGCCACCAGGTCCGTCCAGATTTCCAGGTCGCGGCGGGTATAGCCCACTACAATGGGCTTCCCGGTGGTGCCGGAAGAAGCATGGAGGCGGACCACTTCCCTCAGGGGCACAGCAAAGAGGCCATAGGGATAATTCTGGCGAAAATCCTCCTTGGTAGTCATAGGCAGCAGGCGGACATCCGCCAGGGTGCGGATATCCGATGGCCGGATACCTTTAGCATCCATAGCCTGGCGGTAAAAAGGCACCCGCTCGTAGACCCTGGCTACCGTTTCCTGGAGCCGGGCCAACTGCAAAGCCTCCATCTCCGCCCGAGAACGACACTCATTTGCCAAATCCCAGATCATCAGACACCAGTCCTTTAGTTGTTACTGTACTCACCCTGCCGGGGCCGAAAACCCTGGCTAAA
Source organism: Moorella sp. E308F (assembly GCF_006538365.1). Classification (NCBI taxonomy): domain Bacteria; kingdom Bacillati; phylum Bacillota; class Clostridia; order Neomoorellales; family Neomoorellaceae; genus Neomoorella; species Moorella sp. E308F. The sequence continues at coordinate 439,240 of NZ_BJKN01000001.1, forward strand.
TGCTCCCGGGAAAAGGTCGGGGTCACAAGGCTCACCACGGGTACCACACCCAGGGGAATAAGCATCGCCAGGGAGCCAATGGTGGGGATGATGCCGCCGTCAAGGTGGTAATAAAAAGCTAACCCTAGTGATATAATAAGTCCGCTCAAAAGTCCCGCCCAGGCTCCGGCTTTAGTGGTACGGGGCCAGTACAGGCCGTACAGGTAGGGTGCCAGAAAGGCGCCGGACACCGTACCCCAGGACAGGGACATGAGGACCAGGATAATAGTGGGTTTTAAGGCAATGTATACCGACAACCCGATAAAAAAGACGCACAAAAAACGCAGCAGGGCCATGACAGCGCGCCGGGGAACTTGGGGCGCCGCCCCCTGGACCAGGTCAATGGCCACGGCCGAACTGGAGACCAGCACGAGCGACGCCAGGGTAGACATGGAAGCCGCCAGCACCAGCATGAGCAGGAGCAACCCCACCCAGGCCGGCAAGTACTGGTCGATAATCTGGGGCATAATCAGGTCCGGGTTGGGCTGGCCATTAAGGAGCGGCATCTGGTTGTTAAAGAAAAGGCGGCCGAAGGCGCCGGTAAAGTAGGCGCCGGTGGCGATGATCAGGGCAAAAAAGGTCGAGACCACCGTCGCCGCCCGGATGGAACGTTCATCCTTTATGGCATAAAACTTCTGCACCATCTGGGGCAGGCCCCAGGGGCCAAGGCTGGTAAGGACTACCAGGGATAAAAGGGCAAACCAGTTGGGGCCCAGCGGGGAAACCAGACTGGGATTTATGGCTGCCAGGCGGCTGATGCCGGTGACCAGGCCACCCACCGGCGGCGCGATAATGACATAATATATAAGGATAAAGACGCCGGCAATCATAATCAAGCCCTGGATGAAATCAGTCAGGGTGACGGCGATATAACCACCCAGGACCAGGTAGACGGCCGTCAGGGCGGCCATAATGATGAGGGCGCTGGCAAAGTCAATCTGGAAGACCTGTTCAAAGAGGTAACTCAAACCCATATATACTGAGGCGGAATAGGGAACAAGGAAAATAAATATTAACAGCCCCCCTACCGTCCGCAGGGCCGGGCTCTCATAACGCGCTGCCAGGAACTCGGGCATGGTCATCGCATTCAGGCGCACCGTCATTTCCCGGGTCGGCCGCGCCAGGACCTTCCAGGCCAGGAAACTGCCGATAAAGGCGTTGCCGATGACGATCCATAAATCGGAGAGGCCGAAACCCCAGCCTACCTTACCGGCGTAGCCAATAAAAATAACGGCGGAGAAGTAGGTCGTCCCGTAGGCAAAGGCCGATATCCAGGGGCCCACGGTCCGGTTGCCCAGGAAAAATCCGCCGACATCCCGCGATTTCTTCAAGCTGTAAAAGCCGATAACGATAAGTGCTGCAAAATATAAGCCCAAAATAAAAAACTTCATCCTGCCTTCCTCCCGTCCTGCCTTGAAGTCTAATGGTTTTTTTATTCCACACCAAAGGACAGAATCCTGCCGGCCAGTTAAGTTTCTTGTGCTTTTACGCAGAAGGCATACGCCATCATTGATTACCATCCTGCATTGGCTTTTAGCATCTCAATTTCAATATGCTGGCGACCAAATTCTCCTGCTAAAACATTTAAACGCCTCTCCATTTTTTGATGTTGAGTTGTATTTTCGGCACGCAGGTTTGCTATCTCTTCTTTTACCGCCGCCATCTCCGTTTTCAACTCGACTACATCTGCTTTTACGGCTGCCATCTCCGTTTTCAACTCGGCTACATCTGCTTTTACGGCTGCCATCTCCGCCTTTAACTCGGCTACATCTGCCTTGAGCGATACTATTTCACCCTGAACTGCGCCCACTTCCTGTCTCAAATCTCTGACGGCATTAGCGGCCCATTGCATTTTTTCATTAAGACAATCAACGCCTTTCTCCAGCGCTGACAAGCGCCTTTCAAAGGCCTCTTCAAAAGCCTTTTGTCCTTCCATGCTGGCTTTAACCATCGCCTGGATATTTTCCAGCATCAAAAGGACTTTTTGTTCCTCCACCTTTTACCCCTCCCATAAAATCTTATCATGGCAGCTAAAGCCAGGCAAGAAAAAATGCACCCTGTCCTGGGTGCGAAGATATTATTTGCTTAATGCTGCCCGTACCTCCCGGGGACCTGGTAGTTCGAGGAGCCTCCGCACCAGTTCCCGGGCCTCGTGGTAAGCAATCTTATTTACAGCCTCTTTCATTGGTGGTATAAAAACAGGGCTCATGCTTATTTCATCCAGTCCAAGGCCAACAAGCAGGGGGGCGGCCTGAATTTCACTTGCCAGTTCACCGCACAAACCCACCCATTTGCCGTAACGGTGGGCCGCCTTAACGGTGACATCTATCAACCGCAGCACGGCAGGGTGACAGGCATCATACATCCCGGCCACCCTTTCATTACCCCGGTCTACCGCCAGGGTATACTGGGCAAGGTCGTTGGTGCCAATGCTAAAAAAGTCTACTTCCCGGGCCAGGACGTCCGCCATCAGGGCGGCTGCAGGAACCTCGATCATAATGCCTGTTTCTACGTGGCTAACGGTCAACCCGTTGGCCTCCAGTTCCATCCGGGCTTCTGCCATAATCTTTTTAGCCTGTCGTATCTCCTCCAGGGTGGTCACCATGGGGAACATAATCTTCAGGTTGCCGTAACTGGCAGCCCGGAGGAGGGCCTTCAACTGGGTCTTGAAAAGTTCTTGCCGGGTCAGACAAAGCCGCAACCCCCTTAAGCCCAGGAAGGGATTTTCTTCGTGGCCGGGGTTAAGATAGGGCAAGGGCTTATCGCCGCCAACATCCAGGGTGCGGACCACCACCGGTTTCCCCTGGAAGGCGGCCACTACCTCTTTGTATGCTTGCAATTGTTCTTCTTCTCCAGGCGGTTCCTCCCGGTTCATAAAGAGAAATTCGGTACGAAATAATCCCACGCCCCCGGCACCATGCTCCAGGGCGATTTTTACTTCCGCAGCGTTCCTGATATTAGCCGCCACTTCAATGTGCCGGCCATCCCTCGTCCTGGCCGGCCCGGCATATTTGCTATCGCGCCGGCCTGCTTCCAGTACCGCCTTTTTCTTTTTATATTCCTCTAAAAGCTCGCTGCCGGGGTTTAAGTAAACCACCCCGGCACTACCGTCGATAATGGCCAGTTCACCGTCTCTGACCCGGTTCATTAGCCCCTGAACACCCAGGACGGCAGGTATCCCCAGGGCCCTGGCCACAATTGCCGTATGACTGGTAGGCCCTCCTATCTCCGTGGCAATCCCGGCTACAGTATTCCGGGTAAAATTAGCCGTAAGGGAAGGAGTAAGTTCCCTGGCTACGACGATTGAACCTGCTTTCAGCTCCAGGGCCCGGCGTGACCCCACCGCAAGATTGTCCAGAAGCCTGGCGGCCACATCCCTGATGTCCGCAGCCCTTTCCCGGAACAGGTCGTCGTCCAGGACGGCAAAGCTGCTGGCTATGGCTTCGGCTATTTCCTCTACCGCCCGGGCGGCCTTTTTTTTCTCAACCTTAATTTTTTCCTTTACGCTGGCAATAAAAGTGGGATCGGTAAGCATCAGGATATGGGCGTTGAAAATGCCGGCCTCTGCCTCACCGATTTCTTGCCTTGTTCTGGCCGCCAGCTCTTCCAGGTCTCTTTTGGCCCGGCCAATGGCTTCTTCCAGCCGCGCCAGCTCGGCCTGGATTTCCTCCGGCCCATGTAAAAGCTGGCTATTGTCAGTTTCTTCTTCCCTGGATTTCAGTTCTATCAGATACACCGGCCCAATACCTATTCCCGGCGCAGCGGCAATTCCTTTCAACATACGGCCATCTCCTTTTAAGCATTAAGCAGTTACCCCGCTAGCTTGCTTCGCCCAGGCCTGCCTGCACCAGTTCCACCAGGGTAACCAGAGCCTGGTCGGCATCTTCCCCTTCGGCGCGGATAACCAGTTCGGTACCACATTTGGCTCCCAGTCCCATAACCGCTAGGATGCTTTTACCGTTTGCCTCTTTACCGTCACGCTGCAAGATAATGTCTGCTGTAAAGCCATTCGCCGCTTGGACGAATATTGCTGCCGGTCTGGCGTGTAAGCCGGAAGGATTCTTAAGGATAACCCTTGCCTCTGGCATAAAGTCATCTCCCTGTTCACGGCTTTTAATATCTCCCCAGTTCCGCCGCCGTCCGGTACATAGCCACAATGCTTTCCGGAGCTACATCCGGCCCGATATGGTTGGCGGGCGCCAGGATATAGCCGCCGCCGGGAGCCAGCTCCTGCAAGCGCTTTTTAACCTCTTCCACCGCTGCCTCCGGGCCGGAAGGCAGGGCCTGCTGGATGTCAATGCCGCCTATAAAAGCAATATCCTTACCAAATTCCTGCTTAACGGCCGCCAGGTCCATGCCTACACCCGGTTGTAAGGGGTGCAACAGTTCAATGCCGGCTTCAATATAGCTGGGTATGAAGGGAGTAATAAACCCGTCGCTGTGGGCCAGGACATAAGTACCGGGCGACTTGCTTTTTACTAAATCCACCAGCTTCATGTACCAGGGCTGGAAGTATTTTTTAAACAGGTCCGGGGAAATAATCGGGCCGGCCTGGGAGCCGTAATCGTCACCAGGCAGTTCCAGGATATCAATATATCCCCCTACTTCATCCAGGTATACTTCCATTAAACCATAAATCGTATTGCCGATGTGATCAACCAGGCACCGGGCCAGGGCTTCATCCAGCAACATGTCAACCATGAACTGTTCGGTGCCGCGTAATTGCCCTGCTTGCTCGAGGAAGCCATAAGAACAAACCGAACGAGCCACTACCGCCAAACCGGCCTCCTGATAGGCCCGCGCCCGTTTCCCGGTCCCGGGAGCAGGCCGGTAATCGCGGGGATCAGGCCAGGGATAGTTTTCAATGTCTTTAATTGTAGCTCCGGCCAGGGTCGGCTGGGCATGGGAAAACCCGTTTACCTTTTCTAAAGTAAGCCCCCAGCCGTTCACGGCTCTAGTACCATTCAGGCGTACCAGATCAGGTGTTGGTTGATAAACATAACGAAAATCTATCCCCAGGGCGGCCTGTACCCTTTCGTCCAGGTAGTTACCTGTCTTAAACCCATCCTGGCGAAACGGCGGCCAGTCACTGGGTAAATCTAGATATTCAAGGAGCCTACGGTAAGCGTGATCATGGATATTGTAAGCGCTACCGCCCAAAGCCAGAGGTACCCGGTCTGGTTCTTCGTGTTTTAAGGCTTTAATAACCCTTTCCCTGCTGTTCATACAGCTGCACTCCCCATATCTTCCGGCTTCATGGTAGAGATCCCTTCGCGGCTCCAGTCCTGAACCCGGTCAACTAAACTCGCCAATGTTGCCCCTTTGCGATGGATAAATAATTCCAGCAACATCGGCAGGTTAACACCAGTTACCACGGCCCTGTTGCTCGAAGTAACCATCTCCAGGGCTATATTAGCCGGGCTACCCCCTGCGACATCCACCAGGAGTAAAACTCCGTCACCTTGATCCAGCGCCGTAGCCAGTTCCCGGGCCTTTTCACGAAAGGCATCAATCTGGTCGCCTGGATTTAAGGCCAGGGCCCGGACCTGTTCCTGGGGACCTAAAAGCATTGTTACTACATCCAGTACAGCCTCGCCGAGTTTCCCATGAGTCAATAATAATATGCCAACCAAAACATAATCCTCCCAGTTGAAGTCGGATTGATGGGGCCTGGAGTTTGCCTCCAAGCCCCAGGTAAGATAAGTTAAAAGATTTTCAGTAAAGAACCAACGAAACCTACCACGATGGTAAAGCCAAGCAACTTCATAATCGACCAGTTGCGAAATTGATGCAGGTACCACACCAGCCCTACCCATAAAAGGGGTAAAAACTTGGGCATCATGCCGTCTAGGATGGATTGCAGGGTAGTCGCCTTTTGCTGTAAAGTCCACTGGATAGGAGTGGAAAGGGAAACAAAGGTGGCACTTAAAGCTCCTACTACAACGAGGCCTAAAATATTAAGGCTCCGGGTCACCCGCTCAATAGTCTGGGGAGTCAGAAATTCCGAATCTAAGACATTTACTCCCAGGCGATAACCGAGATTGACTCCGGTGGACATCATATACCAGGTCAGAGCAATCCAGGCGATGGTATAGATTACGGGTCCCAGGATATTGCCCTGTAAGGCCATGCTCATGGCAAAACTTAACAGAATGGCATTGACGGCGCTGGCCCAAAGGGAATCTCCGATAGCGGCGAAAGGCCCCATAAGACCACTCTTAATGGCATTAATAGTATCATCGGCTATTTCCTCGCCAGTAGCCTTCTGGCGTTCGATGGCTGCTATGGCGCCAATAATAGGACTGCCGATGGTCATCTCGGTATTGAAGAATACCATGTGTCTTTTCAGCGCCGCACCTAGTTCCTCTCTACCTGGATAAAGCTTTTTTAGAACGGGCAGCAGGCTCCACGCAAAGGCAATATGCTGCATGCGTTCCCAGTTCCAGGCTGAAGTATTGAAGAAAAGCCAGCGTAACGTAACTGCGCGGAGGTCCTTCTTCGTAATTTCAGGTACAGCTTTGGCCGGTTGTTCCTGCATTTTTATGCCTCCCTCTGGCTGGTTTCGCTGGTATAAATCAAATTAATCAGGGCCAGCGCCACCCCTGCTACTGATACAGGTAAAATAGGCAGTTCCAAAGCAGCCACGGCCAGGAAACCCAGGAGGAAAAAGGCCATATACCGGTTGTCTTTATTTAACATTTTGAGCAGGACGGCCATACCTAGGGCAGGAAGCATACCACCGATAACGGTTAAGGCTTTAGTTAGCCAGTCCGGAATGTAGGCTACCAGGTTATTGGCAATTGGTGCCCCGTAGTAAATAACCAGGAAGGCCGGTACAAAGCGCAGGATAAAAGCCAAAATCTGAGGGGCACCCATTAACATAAAAGTAAGGCCGGGAATATTAGCCTTTTCAGCATACCGATCGGCAGCGTGGGCGAAAAACACCCCCACCGTGGCAAAGAACTGCCAGGTAAAGGTACCTACCAGCCCCAGGGGTACAGCCAGGGTAACGGCAACCTCAGGTGACACTTTAGTTAACATGGCTAAAGCCGTGCCGACATAGCCGGCAAAATTCAAATCAGCCGCCATTGCCCCGCCGGGAGTAACAGCACCAATATACAAGGCATTAATAGTAGCACCAATCATCATACCGGTAGGCAGGTCTCCTAAAATTAATCCAACTATGGTACCGGCAATCAGGGGACGCCCAAAAACATACCAGCCTATAGGCTGACCTCCCAGCCAGGGGGTGGCAATCCATCCCAGGTAGCCGGCAAAGGCAATAGCTGCCGCCTGCCATAATTCCATCTTTAACCCTCCTTCATACCTTTACTACCTTTTCCCATGTAAAACGGGTATCACCCGGAACAGTCTGAAAATATACTTCATAACCCATTGCTTTAATTTCTTTTAGCGCTGCCAGGCCGCTGGCATCCAGGTAAACGTTAGGAGTAATTTTGGTCCTCTCCGGCGTCTTGCCGGCATTGCCCATATTAATCTCCCGAGGAAACACGTTATTGTTATCCACCCTGGCAATAAGCCTCTGAGCTACCTCCGGCGTCTTGACAATGAGCATGACCCGGTTAGCCTCGTCACTCTGGGCTAAAGCCTGGCTGGCTGCTTCCACATCATAGACACTCACCGGTATTCCCGGCGGCGCCGCCATTTTTAAAACTTTAGTCAGCACAGGGTTACGAGCACTGGTATCATCGACAACCATAATACTTTTGGCTTTAACATGGCATACCCAGGCCGTAACTACCTGGCCATGAATCAAGCGTTCATCGATCCGGAATAAAACTACCGCACTCAAACCTCCAAACACCTCCTTTCCGTTGTATCTCGAGAACTCCTTTCCTCTTTACCTAACACCTCCGTAAAGAAATTTTTATTAACGTAACAATTCCTTAACGTTGCAAGTTTCATGCCAGCCTTCAGAGTATCCAGGCCGGGAATAAGTGTTTAAAACACAAGGAAACACAAAAACCCCCACGGCAAACAACCAGCCGGGGTTACAGGCCCCGGCCTCATTGTCCAGCCCGGCTCAAGTCTCCTGTAGAAATTGGACCATAAAGGCTATCTCACCGGTAGGAATAGTTATATTAAAATTCTTTTCCAGGCCGGCCAGGGCTTCGGCCACTGCCAGCCATTCCCGCGGGTAGCGTCTTTTTATCTCCTCTTCCCCCGGCCAGGAACTGCCCTGTTCGCCGGCCTGCAGCCTTTCTACCAGGCAACTCAAATGGACGATCAGATTAATTTTATGGTGCGGCAACAACCGGCGCCCAAGGCTCTGGCTGAGTTGCCGGGTGATTTGTGAACAAAGATCTAGCATTTTGCCAGGCTCCAAAAAACGCAGGTACTGGGCCAGGACCGCCTCCAATTCCTGAGGTGTAATATCCTGCTCTCTAGCTGGTAACTGCAATAGTTCCTGCAAACGCCGGCGGCCCTGCCCCAGCAGCCATTCCTCCAGGGAAATAAAGGGTACATCCGGGATTTTCAGGTCAACGCTACCGATCACGGCTACCAGTTTCCCTTTTCCTTTTAGAGCTTGCCATCCCATCCCGCTGTCGGTTACCTGGCCGTTCATATTAACCGTAACAATATTTATCTCCTCCCTATCCCCCAGCCATTCCCGGATCATGGACTTGATCCGGCGGGCCGCCCCTTCCCCTGTCAGGCAGGTAGCAACGATGATTTTATTCCCCTGCCCTTCCAGGGGCCAATATTCTTCCAGGTAATGATACTTTCCTATTTCTGTTACCAGTTCATGCAGGGGAAACCTGCTGGCTTTACGCACAGCCTCGATAACCATCGCCGTCGTGACATTATCCAGAACGTGAATTTTAAGACCCGTCCGTTTCGCAATTATTTCACCCCAAGAAATTAAAGGCTCCATATCTACTAGCAGGAGTACACCACTTCCTCTATCAGCCTGGCGGACCACCCTGGTGGCTTCAATCAGCCACTGCTGCGGTTCGCCCTCCAGGGGTACATCCAGGGCCAGGGCCGCACTGGTACCTACCAGTTTATTGGCTACTTCCGCCATGCTGGTAGCCGTACGGCTGCCGTGGGCCATGACAACGACTCCCACCGGTTCCCATGCCGGTTCTTTTCCCTCCCTGCCTGCCCGGAACAACATGGCCAGAAATCCCGCTTCATCCGGGGGGAGGACAAGGTTTAATCTCTTTTCAATTAAAGCCATGATTTTCCGGGCGACTTCTATCTCCCGGGGGTATTCCTTGGCAATCTCTTCCAAGTAGGGGTTGATAATTTCCTGCCCGGTCTTTAACCGCTGCCGGCAGACGTTGAGATGCAGGGCCAGGGCCAGGAAAGTACTGGTGTCGACCTGCCCCGGCAAGTCTTCCCTGGCTATTTTAATGGCCTCCTGGGCCAGGGCGATGATATCCTGGCCAACCAGGCGCGCCAGCCGTAACCTGGCATTTTTCCAATCCTGGACCGTCTCTTTCAGGTAGCGGTGATAATATTCTTCTAGGGCCTGCCGGGCCCGCTTCCATTGAACTTCATTGTTTATACTCTCAACCCCGTTAGCTTCCCTTTCTTTCTCCAGTAAAGTATAAAGGTCTGGTACCTGGCAAGCCGCGGTAACCCCGGCTTCATCAGGTTCAATATACCATTCCTCTTCCAGGACCAGCCCGGCCAGTTCCTGGAGGTAGTTATCTCCAGCAGCAGAGCGTGGCTGAACATGGGGCGGCAGGCTGGCCGCTGTAATAACTACTTCCCTGGTCCCCTTGCTGGTGGCATCCAGGAAGGCACGGGCACAGGTTAAACGGATATCGTTAAATAGCTGGCCAATATTTCCCGGGCAATCATAGAGGAGCAGGGCGCGGATGGCATCAGCAGTAACCTTTAAAGGCCGGCCAATCTGCCGGCTTTCACCCGCCAATAGTTGCTTTAGAAGCAATAACCTTTCGGCCAGGGGGCGCTCGGCCAGGGGCGGGATATTGATCACTACCGGAAAACGCCGGTAAAAGGTGGCCAGTAAGGAAGAATGGGGGTCGGCGGTGGTGGCGCCGATAACCAGGGTGGTGCAGGAACGGTAGCTCCCGGTTTCTCCTAATCGCCGGTACTGGCCGTTATCCATTAAATAAAAGAGCATTTCCTGGCCTTCCGGGGGTAGGCGGTGGATCTCATCCAGGAAGAGGATACTCTTGTGGGCGGCATCTACCAGGCCGGGCTTTTCCTGGGCAGCCCCCGTAAAGGCGCCTTTAACATGGCCGAAGAGCTGGCTCATGAGCAGCTGGGGATTGTGGGCATAATCGGCGCAGTTGAAAGAGACCAGCTGGGCCTGGCCGGTAACTCGCCCCAAAGTTTGGGCGTACCTGAACATAGTCCGAGCAAAAAGGGTTTTACCGCTGCCGGTAGGGCCGATAAGGAGGGTATGCAGGCCGTGGGGCGGGTAAAGGAGGGCGGCCCGGGCCTGCTCCACGGCTACCTTGAGGCTTGAATTCCAGCCCAATAGACTGGTAAAAGGATTCATTTCGATTTCCTGGACTGCCATCCTTCCGGTATCTTCCCTGCCATTTCTGGCCTTACTCTCTTCCCAGTATTGCCTGGTGACAAACCTTACCGGCCGGCCGGGAAATTTAACCACCAGCCCTTCCTTGACCAGGTAATTAAGGTCGCCGCTGGCATTGCTGCGGGTTATGCCTGCCTCCCGGGCCACTTCTTGCGCCGTAAAGCCAATTTCCAGTTGACCTGCCGGCGCTTTTTCCCGGCAGAGCCTGTCCAGGGCTAACAATACTTTTTTCTTGCGTTCCATTATCCCCCGCTCCTCACTCTAAAACACTTTAAAACACTATTATAATGTATAATGTAGCTTATTTTCAGGCTGAGAGCAAGAACATTTTGAAATAAACGGGAGAACTCAAATAAGGAAAAGTCACTGGTAAACTTTCACATCCCCGTAAAAAATGGTATAATTACAGTGGTGAAAAGTTGAAAGAGACCTAAAAGATTATCCTCAAGCTGGGGAAAGGGCAGGAGATACCCGTTGAGGTTACCGGCTTTCTTAAAAAAGTATTTTTGGGATGTGTCTTTTGACAGCCTGGACAGCCGGGATGAGTCCTATTTTATCCTCGAGCGGTTGTTGGAATATGGGGATACTAGAGCCATCCGGTGGGTTATGAGACAGTACAGGGATGAAGAGCTCCTGGAAGTAATCAAGACGAGCCCTAGATTGTCCGCTAAAACCGGCAATTTCTGGCGCTGTTACTACCATTTGCAGGAGGATGACCTCAGGTGTTTACGTCCACCCTCCCACCGCAGGGACAAGGTGCATTGGAATTACTAAGTTCTGCCGGTATACTGCAGGACTTTTACCTGGCCGGCGGCACGGCCCTGGCCTTACACCTGGGACATCGCCTTTCGGAAGACCTGGATTTCTTTTCGCCATCTCCTGTAGATACTTTAATGCTTAAACAAAGGCTCGATGAGTTGGACGACTTTCAGTTACTGGGGGAAAGGTGGGGCACCCTGCACGGGATTTTCCGGGGAATTAAAGTTAGTTTTCTGTATTACCGGTATCCCCTTCTCTTTCCCCTTGCTAAGTTCAGGGGTTGCCCGGTGGCATCCCCTGAAGATATTGCCCCGATGAAAATAGAAGCCATCGCCTCGCGGGGCAGCAGAAAGGACTTTTATGACCTGTATTTTATTGCCCGGGAAATTGCCGACGTGCGCCAGTGCCTGGAATTTTACCGGCGTAAGTTTGCGTCTTAAACCCCATGAGGAGGAACTGGCCAGAAGCCTGCAGAGAGAATCCGCTAAAGTTTGGAACACCGTCATGACCATCCACCGCTTATTCTGGTTTAAATACGGCATCTGGATAGACGAAGCCACGATGAAAGAGTTTTTGAAGGGGAGATTCAGCGTTCACTCCCAAGACGTGCAGGCCATCATAGAGACCTACTACGAATGCTGGGAGAGGACGAAGAAGCTCCACGAAGAAGGCCACACGGATTGGCGCTATCCCTGGCGGCTTAAGCGTTTTTTCACCTCCACGTGGAAAGTGACCGGCATCACCGTAGAAGACGGTTCTCTCAGGCTGTCCAACGGCTGGAAGAAGCCACCGCTTAAAATAAAACTGCCCGCAAGGCTGAAGGGATTGGAAATCAAGCAGGTCCAGCTCGTCTGGCACCGCAACGGCTACTGGCTGCATATAGCGGTAGTCAAACCCGCCCTGGAGAAAGTACAGGGGGATGCCGTGGCAGCCGTAGACCCGGGCGAAGTCCATGCCTTAACCCTGACCGACGGCCGAGAAGCACTGGTCATCAGCGGCAGGCATCTGCGGTCGTTGCATCGCCTGCGGAATAAGACTTTGAGAAAGTTCCAGAAGGCCATTTCCCGGACCCAAAAAGGCTCTAACTGCCGCAAAAAACTCCTTCAATCCAAGTACCGGTTTTTGAATTGGATTGGAGCTCAAATATCCCATACCGAACATGCCGTCACGAAAATGGCGGCAGCCTGGTGCTTGGAACGCGGGGTTAAGAAGGTCTACATCGGCGACCCCCAGGGAGTAAGGGAACAGGACTGCGGGCGGCATCACAACCAGCGGATGAGCCAGTGGACCTTCGGCCGGCTACGGGATCTCCTGGAATATAAACTCAAGCGGCACGGCATCACCCTGGAGAAAATCGAAGAACGGGGCACTTCCGGCACCTGCCCAACATGCAGCAAGTATACAAAGCAAACCGGCCGCATTTACCGGTGTGGTGACAGGGATTGTGGCTTCGGTGGGGTTCACCGCGATGTAATAGGCGCTACGGGCATACTGGATTTAGTCGTAAACGGTCGGTTCACCCCTGGGCGCAAGTTGCCGGAAACGGTGTTTTATGCGCGGCCTGCAGTGTTAACGCCGATGCCGGGCCATAAAAAGAAAAAGGCCGCATAAAGATGTATCTACGCTGAGTAGTAGATGCCCATGGACCGGGCCATCCGGCATTTGGGGCTAACCTGGGTGTCTGGATGTAGCGCAAGGAGGGGGAGTAAGACCTGTTCTTTCCGGCAGGCGTCTTCCGATGAGGTGCTGAGGACCGTCCGGGATACCCCGGTTGCTTTAAAGAAGCCGCCGGGCTTGTCCCGGCGGAGGTTCACATTTTTACCTGGCCTGATAATAGAACTTGATAATATCGGCCGGAATAAAAAATGCCCGGACCTATTGCTAAAGTCCGGGCACTATCATATTCTTCAAATTCCCGCAAGAATTTTCCTGGCCCGCTCCAGGGCCTTAGCTACAGCGGCCGGGGCGGGGCCGCCGAGGAGGTCGCGGCCCTGCACGCAGGCTTCCACCGTTATGCAGTTAAGGATGTCTTCCGAGAAATAAGGTGAAAAGGATTGCCACTCGGCCAGGGTGAGGTCCTCAAAGGACTTGCCCTGTTCCAGGCAGTGGAGGACCAATGCCCCCACCACGGCATGGGCTTCGCGGAAGGGCAAACCTTTGCGCACCAGGTATTCGGCCACGTCGGTGGCAGCGGCAAAGCCCCGGGCCGCATCCTCTCGCATGCGCTCAACCCTGAATTTAGCCGTGGCCAGCATGGGGGTGAAGACCATGAGGCACCCTTTGACCGTATCCAGGGCGTCAAAGAGGGTTTCTTTATCCTCCTGCAGGTCCTTGTTGTAGGCCAGGGGTAAACCTTTCAGGACCGCCAGCATGCCCATGAGGTGGCCGTACACCCGGCCCGTCTTCCCCCGCACCAGCTCGGCCACGTCGGGGTTTTTCTTCTGGGGCATCATGCTGGAGCCGGTGCTGTAGGCGTCGTCCAGCTCGATAAAGCCGAATTCCTCGCTGGCCCAGAGGATTATTTCTTCGGCCAGGCGGCTTAAATGCATCATGATTAGGGAAGCTGCCGCCAGGAATTCCACCACAAAATCGCGGTCGGCCACAGCATCCAGGGAGTTGGCGCTGATCTCTTTAAAGCCCAGTTCTCTGGCCACCTTCTCCCGGTCAATGGGGAGGGTTGTCCCGGCCAGGGCGCCGGCGCCCAGGGGCATGACATCTACCCGCGCCAGGCACCCGTCTAAACGCTCCTGGTCGCGGTAGAACATTTCAAAGTAGGCCAGCAGGTGGTGGGCCAGGGTGACGGGCTGGGCCTTCTGCAGGTGGGTATAGCCGGGCATGATGGTGTGCAGGTGCTCGGCCGCCAGGTCCACCAGGACCTTTTGCAGGCCGGCGAGGAGTCTTTTTACTTGCGGAATTTCTTCTTTTAAATAAAGGCGCAGGTCCAGGGCTACCTGGTCGTTGCGGCTGCGCGCCGTATGCAGCTTCTTGCCGGGTGCGCCGATGCGTTCCGTGAGCAGCTTTTCGATGTTCATATGGATGTCTTCAGCACCCACGTCAAAGGTTACCCGCCCGGCCTCGATATCGGCCCTGATTTCTTCCAGGCCTTTGATTATGGCCTCGCCCTCGGCCGGGGTAATGAGCCCCACCGCTGCCAGCATCCTGGCATGGGCTATGGAGCCGGCTATGTCCTGCCGGTAAAGGCGCTGGTCGAAGCTGATGGAGGAATGGAAGTCCTCCACCAGCCGGTCGGTTGTCCTGGTAAAGCGTCCGCCCCAGAGCTTCATAGAGATACTCCCTTTGTTCATAATTCAAAGCTGACATTTGTTTTTCGTTCGCTCCCAACAAATGTCAGCCTTCGAAGTACTACCTCAAACCCGCCTGCTTTTCCATCAAGGCCCGAACCGTCAAAGGCAGGCCGAAGAGGTTGATAAATCCGGTAGCGTCCTTGTGGTCGTAATCGCCGCCGGCGCCGAAGGTCGCCAGGTCCTCGCTGTAGAGGGAGTAGGGCGATTTAACCCCTGCCGGGGTGCAGCTGCCCTTGTACAGCTTCATGCGCACGCTGCCGGTGACCGTTTCCTGGGTGCTGTCCACAAAGGCATCCAGGGCCTTTTTCAGGGGCGAGAACCAGTTGCCGTCATAGACCAGCTCGGCGTATTTAGCAGCCACAATTTCCTTGAAGTGCATGGTCATGCGGTCCAGGGTGAGGGCTTCCAGCTCCCGGTGGGCCAGGTAAAG
Organism: Moorella sp. E308F; assembly: GCF_006538365.1. Classification (NCBI taxonomy): domain Bacteria; kingdom Bacillati; phylum Bacillota; class Clostridia; order Neomoorellales; family Neomoorellaceae; genus Neomoorella; species Moorella sp. E308F. Next base: position 454,310 of record NZ_BJKN01000001.1, read on the forward strand.
GACGGTGCCGCCGGGGGTTTCATAAACGCCCCTGGATTTCAAGCCCACCAGGCGGTTCTCCACCATGTCGGCAATGCCGACGCCGTTGGCCGCTGCCAGGTCGTTCAATTTTTCCACCAGGGTTACGGCGTCCAGCCTTTCCCCGTCCACGGCCACCGGGATGCCCTTTTCAAAGTCAAGGGTCACATAAGTGGGTTTATCCGGGGCCTGTTCTGGCGGGGTAATGATTAAATAAAGGTCGTCCTGGGGTTCGTTCCAGGGGTTCTCCAGGTCGGCGCCTTCGTGGCTCAAGTGCCAGAGGTTGCGGTCCATGCTGTAGGGCCGATCTTTGGTGACCGGTACGGGGATGCCCCGGGCGGTGGCATAGTCAATGGCCTCTTCCCGGGAGCGAATGTTCCAGAGGCGCCAGGGGGCGATGACTTTCAGATCGGGGTTTAACGCTTTAACTCCCAGTTCAAAGCGCACCTGGTCATTACCCTTGCCGGTGGCGCCGTGGGCCACGGCGGTGGCGCCTTCCTTCTCAGCCACCTCTACCAGGCATTTGGCAATGAGGGGCCGGGCAAAGGAGGTGCCCAGGAGGTACTTGCCTTCATAGACGGCCCCGGCCTTTAAAGTCGGCCAGATATAATCTTCAACGAACTCCCGCTTTTTATCAAGGATGTAAATTTTGCTCGCCCCGCTCTTGAGGGCTTTTTCCTCCAGGGGGGCCAGTTCCTCTCCCTGGCCGAGATCAACGGCCACGGCGATAACCTCGTAGCCGTAGGTTTCTTTGAGCCAGGGGATAATAATGGAAGTATCCAGACCGCCGGAATAGGCGAGGACTACCTTTTCCGCCACGAGTACAAGTCTCCTTTCTCACTGGTAAAATAGCCTGTGTTATCGACCAGCAAACCTACATCAATGCCGCCATAATGGCCTTGTGGGCGTGGAGACGGTTTTCAGCTTCGTCAAAAACGGCTGACTGGGGACCGTCCATCACCTCGTCGGTAATCTCCTCACCCCGGTGGGCCGGCAGGCAGTGCATGACCATGGCGTCAGGTTTGGCCAGCTTCAATATCTCGCTGTTAAGCTGGTATTTCTGGAAAGCCTGGCGCCGCTTTTCCGCCTCGGCCTCCTGGCCCATACTGGCCCAAACGTCGGTGTAAAGGATATCGGCATCCTCAACAGCTTCGCGGATATTGTTGGTTACAGCTATCTGGCAGCCGTTGTAGGCGGCTATGCGCCGGGCTTCTTCTACCACCTGGGGCAGGGGCTCATAACCGGGAGGGCAGGCGATGGTCACGTTGAGGCCCACTTTAGCCCCGCCGTACATGAGGGAATGGGCGACGTTATTGCCATCGCCGATAAAGGTAAGGTTTAAACCTTTAACTGTACCCTTCCACTCGCGGATGGTCATGATATCCGCCAGGGCCTGGGTGGGGTGTAGCAAATCCGTCAGGCCGTTGATGACGGGGACGGTGGCGTGGGCCGCCAGTTCCTCCACCTCCTGGTGGGCAAAGGTGCGGATCATTATGCCGTCCAGGTAGCGGGACAGGACCCGGGCCGTATCGGCAATGGTCTCACCGCGGCCCAGCTGCAGGTCGTCTTTGGTTAGGAAAAGGGCATAGCCGCCCAGCTGGTACATGCCTACTTCAAAGGCCACCCGGGTGCGGGTGGAACGCTTGGTAAAGATCATGCCCAGGGTCTTGCCGGCAAGGAGTGGGTGGGGCTCCCCTCTTTTAAGTTTGGTCTTGAGTTCGTCGGCCAGGTCCAGGAGGTAAAAGATTTCCTCGGTGGTAAAATCCTTCAGGGAGATGAAGTCGCGGCCTTTGAGACCCTTTGCCAGGTCGTTCATTAAATAGATCTCCTTTCGCATTTTGATATGTTAAACCTTGTCTCTTACGTTCCTTGTCCCAGAACTTCCTGCAAGGCTTCCTTTAAAATAGCTACAGCCCGGTCGACTTCGTCTTTACTGATAGTCAAGGGGGGCAAGAAACGTAGGACGTGGCCGTGGAGGGAGTTGATCAACAAACCCCGTTCCTGGCAGGCGGCTACCACCGCGTCGACCGGGCCGTCAATCTCTAGTCCCAGCAGCAGTCCGCGGCCCCTTACTTCTGTTAACTGGGGAAATTCCCGGACCAGCCTCTCCAGCTCCTGGTAGAAATATTCTCCCAGGACCCGGGCATTTTCCACCAGGCCCTCTTCAAGCAGGGCCTTAAAGGCGGCCACCCCGGCGGCCGTAGCCAGGGGATTGCCGCCGAAGGTAGAGGCATGGTCCCCGGGGCCAAAGGCAGCGGCTGCCTTTTCTTTGGCCAGCATGGCGCCGATAGGCACCCCCCCGGCCAGGGCCTTGGCCAGGGTCATAACATCGGGCTCCACCCCATAATACTGGTAGGCGAAAAGATAGCCCGTGCGGCCCAGGCCACACTGTACTTCGTCAAAGATAAGTAAAAGTCCTTCATCGTCGCAGAGGGCCCGCACCGCCTGAAGGTAATCTCTGTTGGCCGCGTAGACGCCGCCTTCTCCCTGGACCGGTTCCAGCATGACGGCGCAGGTCCGGGGGCTTACTGCCGCCCGCAGGCTGGCAAGGTCATTGAAGGGGACGTATTTAAAGCCTGCCGGCAGGGGAGCAAAGCCACGGTGGAATTTCTCCTGGCCGGTAGCCGTCAGGGTAGCCAGGGTACGGCCGTGAAAGGAACGGCGCATGGTAATGATCTCGTAGCTTTCCGGCCCCCGGTGTTCTTTGGCATACTTGCGGGCGAGTTTAATGGCCGCTTCATTGGCTTCCGCACCGCTGTTGCAGAAAAAGACTTTATCCAGGGCTGAATTTTCCACCAGCAACCGGGCCAGTTCCACCTGGGGCTCAATCCAGTAAAGGTTGGAGCAGTGGAGGAGCTTCCCGGCCTGCTCCCTGATGGCCGCCACCACCCGGGGATGGCAGTGCCCCAGGGAGTTGACCGCCAGGCCGCCTACAAAGTCCAGGTACTCCCGGCCGTCGGCATCCCACACCCGGGCCCCCTCGCCCCGCACAAGGGCCAGGGGGTAGCGCCCGTAGGTCCGCATCACGTATTTTTCCCCCAGAGCGATAATAGCCGCGTTATCCATTTCCGGCCACCTCCATATTTATGGCACCACCATGGTCCCCACCCCGGTGTCGGTAAATACCTCCAGCAAGATAGAGTGGGGTATGCGCCCGTCAATAATATGGGTTTTCTTCACACCGCCTTCCAGGGCGCGGATGCAGCAGTTAACCTTGGGGATCATGCCGCCGTCAATGACTCCCTGCCGGATGAGCTCCGGTACCCGACCGACCTCCAGGGCGGAGATTAAGGAGCCAGGATTATTGCGGTCAGCTAGAATCCCCTCCACATCCGTCAGGAGGACCAGCTTATCGGCCTTTAAAGCCACGGCCAGTTCCCCCGCCACCAGGTCGGCATTTATATTGTAGCTTTCACCATCAGGTCCTACACCGATGGGGGCCACCACAGGGATGTAACCTTCGGCGATGACGGTTTCAATAATGCCGGGATTGACCCTTTCCACCCGGCCGACAAAACCCAGGTCCAGGTCAACCTCCGCCCCATCTTCCTGCTGGATATGGGCTATTTGTTTCCTGGCTTCAATGAGGTTGCCGTCCTTGCCGCAGAGGCCGATGGCCTTGCCGCCGTAACGGTGGATATTGGTGACAATTTCTTTATTAATCTTCCCCACCAGGACCATTTCCACAATCTCCATTGTCTCGGCGTCAGTCACCCGCTGGCCCTGGATAAACTGCGACTGCTTGCCCAGGCGCTTGAGCATACCGGTAATTTCCGGCCCGCCGCCATGGACAATGACCGGTCGCATGCCCACCAGGTGCATGAGAACGGCGTCCTGCATGACGGCCTTTTTCAGGTCGCAATTGGTCATGGCATGGCCGCCGTACTTGATCACTACCGTTTTGCCGTAGAACTGGCGGATATAGGGCAGGGCCTCGATAAGGATTTCTGTTTTTTCCAGGGGTGAAAGGGGCATCTTGCGTTCCCTCCAGTACGCACCCCCATACCGGGGCTTTTCTACGGGTCAGCAGTGGATCTTCTATTTTAAGTCCGGTAGGAAGCATTGATCTTTACATAGTCGTAGGTCAGGTCGCAGCCCCAGGCGGTGGCTGCGGCCGTTCCCTGCTTTAAATCCAGGGTAATGGTGATTTCCTCTTCCCGCAAGATAGCCGCCGCCTTTTCTTCGCTAAAGGGCAAGGGCTTGCCATCCCGGGCCATCTGCTCGCAGCCGGCCCGGCTTTCCAGGTAAATGTCAACTCTATCCGGGTCGATCTCTGCCCCGGAGTAACCGGCGGCGCAGATAATGCGGCCCCAGTTGGCATCGGCGCCAAAGATAGCGCTCTTTACGAGGTTAGAACCGGCCACGGCCCGGGCAACCATACGGGCTTCCGCCTCGCTGGCCGCCCGCCGCACTTCTACAGTGAGCAGTTTGGTCGCGCCCTCGCCATCCCGGGCAATCAGGCGGGCCAACTCACGGCAGACGTACTCCAGGCCGGCGCGGAAGGCGGCGTGATCTTCAATGGTCAGGGGGGCGTTGCCGGCGCAGCCGTTGGCCAGGATGACGACCATATCGTTGGTGCTGGTGTCGCCGTCCACCGTTACCATATTGAAGGTCCGGTCCACCACCGCCCGCAAGGCCTGGTCCAGGTCATCCTGCTCCATGGCGACATCGGTGGTCAAAAAGCAGAGCATGGTCCCCATATTGGGGTGGATCATGCCGGAACCCTTGGCTATGCCGCCAATGGTTACCGTGGCCCCTCCCAGGGACAACCGGACGGCAATTTCCTTTTTCATAGTATCGGTAGTCATAATGGCCGCCGCCGCAGCACTGCTGCCGTCCATTGCCAGCTTTTCTGCGGCCGCCCGGATGCCGGCGCTGATCTTATCCATGGGCAGGGGCACGCCAATCACACCGGTGGAAGCCACCACCACCTGCCAGGGTTCGCAGCCTATGGCTGCAGCCGTAATAGCTGCCATTTCCCGGGCGTCCCGGTAACCCCGCTCCCCCGTACAGGCATTGGCATTGCCGCTATTGCAGACAATGGCCCGGGCTATCCCGCTTTTAAGATGCTCTCTGGTAACTATCAGGGGTGCTGCCTTGACGCGATTTCTGGTATAAACGGCTGCTGCCGCTGCCGGTACTTCACTGACAATCAGGGCCAGGTCCTTCTTTTCCTTTTTCAAACCGGCATGGATGCCGGCAGCCACAAAACCCTGCGGGGCGGTAATGCCGCCGGAAACCAGCTGGATGTCTTCAATCATTTCTTCCTTCCTCCAAAAACAACTCTCTAGCAGGCTGGCATTGTCTCGCCCGCTCCTTACTTAAGGGCATATTCCCGGTGCAGCCAGGGCCATAGTTTCCGGGAAGCCGCACATGAGATTGAAGTTTTGCACCGCCTGGCCGGAAGCGCCTTTGGTCAGGTTGTCGATGGCGCTGGCCACCACGACCCGTCCGGTACGGCCATCCACAGTCAAGTTGATATGGCAGTTGTTGCTGCCGTAGACCCAGCGGGTATGGGGCCACCTGCCCGGCGGCAGGAGATGGATAAAAGGCTCTCCGGCGTAAAAGTCCTGATAAACCTGCCGGAGTTCTGCTTCCGTCGCCGGGCGGGCCAGGGTGGCATACATGGTGCTTAAGATTCCCCGGCTGATAGGCAGGAGGTGGGGGGTAAAGGATACCTTCACCTCCGTCCCCGCAAGAGCGCTCAGTTCCTGTTCGATCTCCGGGGTATGGCGGTGACCGGCGACGCCGTAAGGATTGATGTTTTCATGGCACTCGACAAAAAGGCTGGTTACTTTGGCCTCCCGGCCGGCCCCGGACACACCCGATTTGGCATCGATAATGATGGTTGCCGGGTCGATATAACCGGCCTTGAGCAGGGGCGCCAGGCCTAGAATGACGCTGGTGGGATAACAGCCAGGGTTGGCGACCACCCGGGCCTGGCGTATGGCTTTTCTATGGATTTCGGGCAATCCGTAGACGGCGTGAGCTGCCAGTTCAGGATTACCGTGGGGGATTTTGTACCATTCCTCGTAAGTTTTTGCCTCCCGGAAGCGCAGGTCGGCGCCCAGGTCGATGACCCTGACACCTTTCCCCAGGGCCCGGGTGGCTACCTTTACAGCGTGGCCGTGGGGCAGGGCGATAAAGACCACTTCGGCCCGCTCCAGGACTTCTTCCGGGGTTAAAGCTTCACATGGGAGGCTGGTATAACCGGTAAGGGCCGGGTAAACGCCAGCCATCTCCTCGCCGGCATAATGCCGGGAGGTAAGGGCCACCAGCTCCACTTCCGGGTGCCTGCTTAAGATACGCACCAGTTCGGCACCGGTATAGCCCGTAGCGCCGATAATGCCTGCTTTGACCAATGGCGGGAACCTCCTTGATCTGGTGTTATAATTATACAACTAACCTGCATATTAATGCAATAGACCAGCAAAAAAAAATAACAGTTCCTTATTCTTATATTAGCTGCTAGGCCTTGCCCGGCAACAGGTCCAGATGGGACTTCAAAACATAACCCACCTGGCCGCCTCCGGTTCCGGTCTTTACCCGCCAGTAAGAAGGTTCCCCCGGTTTTAACCAGGACAGCAGGTCCTCATCTTCCAGGACAGCTACCTCCTCCCCGGCGGCAAGTTTAAGCCGGTCAACATACTTGTTCCCCTGGCGCTCTTTAAGGCTGGTGGTTTTATTTACCCTGCCCACGGCCATGACCATGGCTCCCCAGGCCGGCTCCCAGCGGTAGGTGTGGGTTACGGTCCGGCTCTGGATTTTCGTCCGGGGACCGGTTGCTTCCGGGGCCGACCAGATGGTCTGGCTGCTGATGGTTTTAATTACCAGCCGCCCCTCTACCCGGGTAAAATCTATCATCACCTGTTCACTGACCCCCTGCCAGCCCTCGCCCTGGTCCAACCATTTATTATGCCAGCGTTCTTCGTTCCCGGCAACTTTACGCCAAATTTCCTGCAAACCTTCCCCCTGCCAGCTATACAGGGCATAAAAGCTGCTCAAAAAATAGCCGCCGAAGCGCTCATCCAGGAGTTCCCGGATTAATATGGCATTGCGCCCGGCCTCCAGCTGGACCACCTTTACTTCCTGCAGGGGCAGGGTATTCAAGCAGGCCAGCATTACTGGCTGGCTCCCCGGGGTGCTGAAGATACCTAGCAGGCCCCGGTCTTTAGATACTGTAACGCCGATAATCTTTTCCGTCCCTTCCGCTGGGGCAATATCTCCTTCAGCCTGCAGGTGATAAACCCCAATTTTACGTCCTTCGGCCAGTTCCTGTAATATTTCCCTGCCTTCCTTGCTGTCCTGGCCCATTACGGCCAGGGCCCGGGCTTCATAAACGTTGACTTCCCCTGTTGTCGCCCGCTGCCAGAAGACAACGGCTGCCACAGCGATAATTATTAATGACCGTAACCAGCGCCAGCGATTACCCATGTCCCCTCCCTCCATCCTTTTAAATTATTATGCATCAGGATGGCGGGTATGAATAGTGCTGGCAAATTCCTTTTTAATTCGCTGCAACAGCTCCCTGTCAAGCATGACATCCGCCGCCGTCCAGGCCAGGGCTTTGGCAGCCAGGATTACAACCCGCCGCCCGGCCTCGCCTCGTACTGCCCGGGCAAACTGGTAGCTGTGGGGCACCATTTTGCCGGCGTTCAGGGATAAGTAGGGGTGGATAGCTGGCACCACCTGGCTGACATTACCCATATCCAGGGAACCGCGGCTGTAGCTGGGGGAACCCGAATCCATTACTCCCAGCTTTTTCAAGTTGTCGCGCCAGGCTGCGGCCAGGGCGCGATTAGTCAGCATGGGTTCATAGGAAGGTTCGTAGTTGTGGTACCAGTAACGGCAACCCGTTGCCAGGGCTGCCGCCGTAGCGCAATTCTCCACCCGTTTGACCACTTTATTTAAAGCACCCCGGGTACGGGCCCGTACGTAAAAGCGGGCCACGGCACGTTCGGGAATGACGTTGGGCGAAGTACCCCCTTCGGTAATAATACCCTGGATGCTGGTCCCGTCTTTCAGGTAGGGACGCAGGCTGTTGATATTGTTGAATAACTGGATGACTGCTTCCAGGGCATTAATACCTTCCTCCGGGCTGGAGGCGGCATGGGCTGCCCGCCCCTCAAAAACGAATTCCAGGGCTTCCAAGGCGAGGGAATTTACTTCTACTGTAGTGGTATCGCCAGGGTGAAACATCATCACCGCGTCCAGGTCGTCCAGGACGCCATGGCGAACCAGCACAACCTTGGCCCCTCGGGTCTCTTCGGCCGGCGTACCTAAAACGACAATGGTCCCCCGAAGTTCATTAATTATAGTTGCTAACGCCAATGCCGCCCCGAGGCTGGCAGCAGCTATCAGGTTGTGACCGCAGGCATGCCCCAGCCCTGGCAGGGCGTCGTATTCGGCCAGCAGGGCCACCCGCGGACCGGGACCGCCGACAAGCTCGGCCTTAAAGGCTGTCGGCAGCTGGCACAGGGGCCGGGTAATCTTAAAACCCCGCTCCGCCAGGATGCCTGTCAGTAGATCTACGGCAAAATACTCCTGGTTACCCAGTTCCGGGTGATCATAAATAGCCTCGGCCACATTGATAATTTGTTCTTTTAAGGTATCAATGTCCCGGGCAATTCTTTCTTTGACGGCAAGCATATGCGCCTCCTTGCAGCCGATAGATTAGATTACCCACCAGGGGAAATAATACCCTTGAGGAGCCCTCAATGGGTTACCTCCGCCACCGGCGAACTTCAATTACGTAAAAGGAGGTACTCCCATGACCCTGGCTACCTGCAACCGGCATTGCTCCTATTTAAACGACGGTGCCTGCGAATTGGCCGGGATCCTGGAACAGGGCCAGCCCATCCTTTGCCCTTACCGGCACCAGAAAATGGACACCCTTACCGGCAAAGTATACTTCCCGCCAGCCGGGCTGCCCCGCAACTTGGCAACTCCCCCTCACTACCGCTACCCCGGAACTAATCCAGTACGCAGCGGCAACCCCTCTGCCCAGGCGATCAGCGCCCCGCCGGGGCCGGGTGTGAGCTAAAGGACCTGCTGCCCGTCAACCCTGAGCCGGGGCTGGAGGAGAATGCCGTCCAGGTGGCTGGGAGCTTCCACCTGGCCGCCAAAATTTCTATTGTCCCCCAGGGCAATATGAACTGTACCCCGTACCTTCTCATCCTCCAGGACGTTGCCTGTCAGCCTGGCCAGGGGATTTAGCCCTATACCCAGTTCAGCAATGTTGCGGCTGGCCGGTCCGTAACGGGTGAAAATATCCTCTAACAGGCGGGCTTCCCGGCCACCACTGACCGCAACGGCCTGCCCTGCTTCAACTTTAATCCGCAAGGGTTTTTCTAAAACGCCGATGCCGGCCAGGGCCCCGTCAATAACCAGGAGCCCCTTCGCCGTTCCTTCCACCGGGGCAATATAAGCCTCCCCCGCCGGCAGGTTACCAAAGCTGCCCGGCCGGGTGTAAAGGCCGGTATCGGGGTGCCCCTGGCGGCCGGCAATACTAAAGGTAAGTTCCGTTCCCGCCGGGGTCGTCAGGTGGACCTCCTGCCCCCGGGTCAAAACGGCTGCATAATGCTCACAATCGGCAGCCAGGGCCTTATAGTCGACGGCCAGGGTGCGTTCCAACATATCGGCTGTGGCGCCGGGTAAGGAGGCGATACGGGCGCCGGCTGCGTTAGCCTCCCGGCGGGCACGGGTGTGGGATAGGGATCTGGAGGTAGCCAGGACGGCGACCCGGCTTTGCCGCATGGCTGCCGCTACCACAGCCGGGGGTTCCTGGCCGTGGTTGTCCCGGGGCAGCATAGCGATGATGGCCGCCTCGGCTTTTAGCTCCCTGGCGGCCTCAAAAAAAGCCTCGCCGATAGGCTGCAGTTCAGTATCGGTAACGACGAGAACTGTTTCTCCGGCCCTGACCGCCAGGCATTCCATAAGGGCCAGGCGGCAGGCTGAAGCCAGATCAGGCATGTTAACAACTCCTTTCAATCCCTTACAATAGCCAGCTCGCTTCCGCAGGCGCGGCAGGTACGCCCTGCCAGGCCCGGCAGGGAAACATGATAACCTGTCCGCCGGATGACCAGTTCGCCGCAAACCGGGCAGTAGGTGTTGTTCGCCTCCGGGTCGGCCACATTACCCAGGTAAACATAATGTAAGTACTGCCGGGCCACTTCCCGGGCGCGGCGCATGGTCGCCAGGGGCGTCGGCGGCGCCTTCAGGCGGTACCGGGGAAAGTAGCGGGAAAAGTGCAGGGGCGTATCTACGCTTAAATTATCCGCCACCCATTTTACCAGCTCGGCCAGTGCCTCCGGGTCGTCGTTTAAGCCGGTCACTAAGAGCGTCGTGATCTCTACGTGGCTGCCAGCTTTTAATGCTGCCGCCGCCGTCTCAAGGACGGGCCGGTAGTCGCCATGGACGACTTTACGGTAAAATTCCAGGTTAAAACCCTTGACATCAATATTCCAGGCATCAATCCAGGGCAGGAGCTCGGCCAGGGGGTCCGGCCGGATAAAGCCGTTGGTCACCATAACATTCTTCAGTCCCGCTTCCCGGGCCAGCCGGGCTGTAGCCAGGACAAACTCAAACCACACCAGGGGCTCGGAATAGGTATATGCTATCCCCAGGCTGCCTGCTTCCCGGGCCTTCCGGACCAGGTCCTCCGGGGTGATGGCTACCGTCTCCGGCTCTTCCTGGGCTATCTCCCAATTCTGGCAGAACTCACAGCGAAAATTGCAGCCCACTGTACCGGCCGAGAGTATGAGGCTCCCGGGATAAAAATGATAGAGGGGCTTTTTTTCAATGGGATCCAGGGCGAGGGAGGAACAGCGGCCGTAGTTGCGGGTATATAGACGCCCCTCCCGGTTTTCCCGTACCCGGCAGATGCCCCGGCCACCGGGGGCAATAACACAGGTATGGGGGCAGAGACGGCATTCCACCTTCTCTCCGGATAACTTTACATAATACATAGCTTCCCTTCCGGCCATTGGTTAATCCTCCGTCATTTGCCTGGCTTGTCGGATGTTTTCCCAACACTGGTTTAATTAATTAATGGTAGCGTGTAACCTTAAACCTTTCCAGCTGGTATGGTTCATCGGGACCGATGCCGCCCTTCTGGCGGGCAATAGCCACCTGTTCTTCAACGGTATCAATGCCCTCCAGATCCGGGAGGAGCAGTCCCCGCCGCCGGCCGCAGCTGACGATGACGCCGTATACCTTGGGGTCCAGGTCAGCCAGGGTAGCCGGTTCGGGTTCGCTCAAGACGTCTACCGAATACTGGAGTTCCGGCAGTTCTTCTACTGTTACCGGGGGAAAACGGGGATCTTCCAGACCGGCTGCCAGGGCGTTGTAAATAATCTCCTCGGCCAGGTTGGCCCTGGTTGGGCCGATGGTACCGATACATCCCCTTAAACTGCCGTGTTTCTTGATAGATACAAAGACACCGGCCCGGCCGGCCAGTTCCTGGGGCAGGGGTTCGGGAACGGGTAGCACCTTGCCGGTGCGCAGGTAATGCTCCAGGCTCTGGCGGGCCAGGCGCACCGGCAGCGACTCTGCTTCCGGTTCTTTTGCTTCAGCCAGCAGGCTCCGCCCCGGATCTTTCCCTGCAGGCTCCAGGTGGGCGACCAGGTAACCGACGCCAAAGGGGCCTTCGTAGGACAAAACCTCACCCCGCACTTCATAGCCGTCCAGGGCCCCCAGACCCATTATAAAGGAACGCAGGCCGCACTCGCCGGCTTTTTCCGCCAGATCTTCCGGTATGGCCAGGATGCCCTCCACGTCCAGGCGAGCCAAAAGCTCCTTTACCCTGGCATCAAACTCCCTGCCCCGCGGGTCGTACCCGGCCGGTGCCCCGGGCAGGAGCCGGTGGGAAAGATCGCCGCTGGCCACCAGCAGAACACGATGGGGGCCGGTTTCAATGGCCCGGGCCAGGGCAGCGCCAAAGGCATAGAGCTGTTGCCTTTCCAGGAAGGCCATGCCCATGGCTACCAGGGGGGTAGCAATACCTGCCTGGCGCAGGTAATAGAGGGGCACCATCATACCGTGGTCCAGTTCCGGGGTTAACCCGTAACGGCGGCAGGCGGCATCGTCCAGCCAGGCCACCGGCAGCCCGCTTTCCCGGGCCGCCTCAGCTATGGCCCGGCTGAGCTTCAGGTCCAAAGGATAAGTAAACTTGACTTCCCCGGCTCTAAAGGCCGCCAGATCACCCTTTAGCTCCCCGGTGGCCCAGATTCCCACGGCGTCGCGGAAAACCGGGCCGTGGGGGGAAATGATAATTATTACCTCCGGCTGGTGGGCAGCCACCCTGGCTGCCAGTTTCCTGGCCGCTGCCACCGTAGCCTTAATCCTTGCCACCTCGCCGCGCCCGACCTCCGGGACCATAAGCGGCGGGTGGGGCATAAAGGCCACATCCAGTATGCGTCCCATATAATCACCCCTTTTAATATGTCTCGGCGCCCATCTTTTCATGTAACTGCTTCCAGCCCAGGGTTTCCCTTCAGGTTTACTTTACCACATCTACCACCACTTTGACAGGGGGTAAGATCCTGGTGCCATTTGCTATTGTGCCGGCGGTGGTAATTACGTTACAATAAAAGGGAATAAGCTGGCTATGCGCACGCTGCTGTTTCCGGCTATCCGGTGGCAGGTTTAATGCCAATTTACCTACCCGGAGGTGACAGGAAATGCCCCTTTTCATATCCCTGGTTGAACGGATGAGTGTAGTTATAACCCTGGCCTTTATCCTGAGCCGTTCCCGGATATTCCGGAAACTGCTCCAAGAGCAGGCCAGTTCCTACCAAAAACTCCTACTAATCCTGCTTTTTGGCCTGCTTGGGATCTTCGGCAGCTACACCGGCATCCCCATCCAGGATGCCCTGGCCAACTCCCGGGTCATTGCCCCCATGGTCGGCGGGCTGTTTGGTGGTCCCCTGGTTGGTTTCCTCGCCGGGCTTATTGCCGGCGGCCACCGGTTTTTTATGGGGGGCTTTACCGCCCTGGCCTGTGGCGTTTCCACCACTGTCGAAGGCCTGCTGGGGGGCCTGGTGGCGCGGGCCTACCGCCGGCGCCCTTTGCCCTGGCCGGTGGCCTTTGCCGCCGGTTTTGTTGCTGAAGCATTGCAGATGCTGATTATCCTGGCCCTGGCGCGGCCTTTTGCCGCCGCCTGGAGCCTGGTCAAGATCATCGCGTGGCCCATGATGCTGGTTAATGCCAGCGGCATTGCCCTGGCCGTAATCATTATCCAGAGTGTGCTTCGGGAGCAGGAGCTGGCCGGTGCCGTCCAGGCCCAGAAGGCCTTAAAGATTGCCAACAAGACCCTGCCGTACTTACGCCGGGGCCTCAATGCGGATTCCGCCCGCCAGGCAGCCGCTATTATTATGGAGATTACGGGCCTGGAGGCTGTAGCCATTACCAGCGGCGATGAGATCCTGGCCCACGTCGGTGCCGGGAGCGACCATCACCGCCAGGGCCAGAAGGTCCTGACCAACGCCACCCGCCAGGCCCTCGACACCGGCAAAATTCAGGTGGCCCAGGTAGCAGCAGAAATCGGCTGCCACCACCATGGTTGTCCCTTAAAGGCAGCCGTAGTCGTCCCTTTGCACTCGCGGGGCAAGGTAATCGGCACCTTAAAGCTCTACCATACCCGGGCCAATGCCGTTGGCCCCCTGGACCTGGAGCTGGCCGCCGGCCTGGGCCACCTCTTCTCCACCCAGCTGGAACTGGCGGAAATTGACCGGCAGGAACAACTGGTTGCCAAAGCCGAAATCCGGGCCCTGCAGTCCCAGATCAACCCCCACTTTTTGTTTAATGCCCTGAATACCATCATGTCCGTCTGCCGCCTGGACCCGGAAAAGGCGCGGCAGCTCCTGGGCTACCTGGGGGACTTTTTCCGCCGCAACCTGCAGCACCCGGAGCGGCCGGTCACCCTGGCTACGGAAATTGAGCATGTACGTTCTTACCTGGCCATTGAGAAGGCCCGCTTCGGCTCCCGCCTGGAGGTAACCATTGATGTCGAGCCCGGAGTGGCCCATTACCTTTTGCCGGCCCTGACCCTCCAGCCCCTGGTGGAAAACGCCGTCAAGCACGGCCTTTTACCCCGCCGGGAGGGAGGACAGGTAACCATCACCGCCCGGGAGGTAAACGGCGAGGCCCTGATAACAGTTAGTGACAATGGTATAGGTATAGATTTAAACAAAGTAAACGGGTTATTAACGGGTAAACCGGGCAATAGTAACAATGTCGGCCTGCTTAACGTCCATGAGCGCCTGCGCCTGCTCTACGGCCCGGAATACGGCCTCCGCTTTAGCCTGAATCCGGAAGGCGGTACGCGAGTGGAATTCTCCCTGCCCCGGCAGGGGCAGGCGGTACTGAAGGAAGGGGTTGCCAGTTGATCAAGGCCCTTATCGTCGACGACGAAGAACCGGCCCGCCAAGAACTACGTTATTATATTGAACAGGATGCCAACTTTACGGTCTGCGGTGAGGCTTCCGGGGGCAGCGAGGCCCTGGAACTGGCCTCTTCCCTGCAGCCGGAGGTTGTTTTTCTGGATATTGAACTCTGGGACCTGGACGGGGTAGAAGTGGCGCGGCTGCTTTTAAAGCAGCCCCGTACCCCCTTAATCATCTTTGCCACTGCCTATGACGACTACGCCATCGAGGCCTTTGAACTCAATGCCGTCGATTACCTGTTAAAGCCCTTCACGGCCGAAAGGGTGGCCACCACCCTGGCCCGGGTGCGCCAGTTGCTCCAGCAACATGAAACCCCACCGCTGGCCAACCTCCTGCGCCAGCTGGCGACTACTCGCAAGACTACCAAGGTGGCCGCCTGGAAGGAAGACCGGCTGCTGGTTATCGACCCGGGGGATATTATTTATGCCGAAGCCCAGGGCCACCAGGTGCTCCTGAAAACTAACCAGGGCACTTTGCGATTTCCCGGCACCCTGCAGGAACTGGAAGACAAGCTGGACAGTGGTTTCTTAAGGGTCCACCGCAGCTTTATTGTCAACCTTGACCTGGTACGGGAAGTAGTCCCCTATTTCCACGGCACCTACCGCCTGATGCTCAAGGACCAGGAAAAGACCGAAATACCCGTCGGCCGCACCTATCTCAAGGACGTGCGGGCAGTCCTCGGCTTTTAAGTTCTCCCGGCGCCGTTCAGGCATCAATAGCGTCGTTGGGGCAATATAAATGGTCGCTCCCTCCCTCTGGCCTTAAAATTTTAAATAGATAATCAGGCAGAGGAGGTCGCAGCACTTATGGTAACTTTCTGGGTATCCATCATAATCCTCCTGGTGGGCTATTTCCTTTACGGAACTTTTGTCGAGAGGGTCTTTGCCCCCCAGGAACAGCGCTCCACCCCGGCACTGAGGCTCAACGACGGCGTTGACTATGTGCCCATGAACTGGAAACGGGACTTCCTGATCCAGCTCTTAAACATTGCCGGCCTGGGGCCCATTTTCGGCGCCATCCAGGGGGCCCTGTGGGGGCCGGTGGCCTTTATCTGGATCGTCCTGGGCGGTATCTTTGCCGGCGCCGTCCATGATTACCTCGTCGGCATGCTCTCCGTGCGCCACGACGGCGCCAACCTGCCGGCCATTGTCGGCAATTACCTTGGTTCCAAGATGAAACAATTCGTTAATATTTTTACCGTCGTCGTCCTCATCCTGGTAGGTACCGTCTTCATGACCGGCCCGGCCCAGCTCCTGGCCAAGCTAACTCCTGCGCACTTAACCTATACTTTCTGGCTGGCCGTCATTTTAGCCTATTACTTCCTGGCGACAATTTTGCCTGTTGATAAAATTATTGGTAGGGTTTATCCCCTCTTCGGCGCCGTGCTAATTATTATGGCCATAGGGATTATCGGCGGGATTATGGTTAAAGGGTATCATATTCCTGAATTAACCCTGGCCAACCTGCATCCCCAGGGAGCGCCCCTGTGGCCCCTTCTCTTTATCACCATTGCCTGCGGCGCCATCAGCGGTTTCCACGCCACCCAGTCGCCTATAATCGCTCGCTGCCTGGAAAATGAGCGTTATGGCCGCCGGGTCTTTTATGGGGCCATGATTGTTGAATCGATTATCGCCCTTATCTGGGCCGCTGCTGCCATGACTTTCTTTGGCGGCACCAACGGCCTGGCTAACGGTTTAAAGAGCCTGGGCGGTCCGGCCGGCATCGTCAACCAGGCCTCCTTTACCCTCCTGGGTACCATTGGCGGCGTCCTGGCCGTCCTGGGGGTTATCGTCCTGCCCGTCACCTCCGGTGATACCGCCTTCCGGGCAGCAAGGCTCACCATTGCCGAATTCCTGGGGTTAAAGCAGGGGCCCATAATTAACCGCTATAAAATTGCCATTCCCATCTTTGCCATAGGTTTTATTTTGAGCCAGATTGACTTCACCATCGTGTGGCGTTACTTCGCCTGGTCCAACCAGACCCTGGCCATGATTGCCCTCTGGGCCGCCGCCGTCTACCTGGCCCGGCAGCGCAGCTTCCACTGGGTGGCTACACTTCCGGCTACCTTCATGACGGCCGTCAGCATCACCTATATCCTCCAGGCGCCGGAAGGCCTGCACCTGGCCACCAGCATTTCCTACCCGGTAGGTATAGCCGCAGCCGCCCTGGCTCTGCTGGCCTTCCTGTGGCAGGTTTACAGCCGGGAAGCTGTCTTAAGCGGCGCCAAACCCAAACCGGAGACCAGGTAAAGAAATTAATCCCCGGGTTAAACTCCTAACCCGGGGATTTTTATATCTGCATCAGGGGGCTTTTCTTTTTGCCTGGCCGTACTCCCCAGCCCCGGGGCCTTTTCCCGCCAGGTAATTAACAACGCCGGCATAGATGGCAAAGGCCATCTGGCGCTGGTAGTGGGGATCCGCCAGGAGCTTTTCTTCCCGGGGGTTGGAGATAAAGCCGACTTCCACAATGACTGCCGGGATCTTCTGGGTACGCAGGACAAAGGCATCAATACTTAAAGGCACCCGGTCGGTATTGGCCAGGCGGCGCCTGATTTCCGCCTGGATGGCCTCAGCCAGTTTTTTCCCTTCCGGCGATTTGGGGTCGTAAAAGAGCTGGGCGCCCCTTTCCCGGCCGTCAAAGGCGTTGCAGTGGACGGAGATAAAGAGGTCAGCCTTGACCTTCCGGGCGAGCTTAACCCGTTCCACCAGATCATCGCCGGATTCTCCTTCCTGGACGTTTTCATCCTGGCGGGTGAGGAAAACGTGAGCGCCGCCCTGGCTTAAAAATTCTGCCAGGCGCTGGCTGATAGCCAGGTTAATCCGGTCTTCCGGGGTTCCAGCCGGGCCTGTGGCTCCGGAATCAATCCCGCCGTGGCCGGGGTCGACCACCACCACCTGGTTGGCCACCGCCCAGGAAAGGGCCTGGATGGCCTGCTCCTCTTTCAGGCCCTGGTAGCGACTCCAGGCCAAAAGTACAGCCGTAACTACCAGTACGGCTGCCATAAACTTAAGGCTGCGCCGCCGGGGAACAAATACCACCCGCGCCATGAACCCCGCCTCCCCCGGTAAAAAATATGCCCTAAATTAGTTCGTTAAACCAGGGAACTATTTCCTGCCCGGGCAAAAAAATAATCCTTGATCCTCCTTCCTTATATTGTTAAAATTAAATTTCAAGCAAAAGCAAAGGGGCTTTCAAAAAGTTACATAAGCCACCTAAGAAGTGAAAACTATGGGAATAAGAAGGGAAGAAAACCTGTGTCCGTAATCGTAGTCCAGGACCTGGTCAAGCGCTTTAATGACCTCACCGCCGTCGCCGGGGTGACCTTTAACGTCGAAGAGGGGGAGATCTTCGGCTTCCTGGGGCCAAATGGAGCCGGTAAATCGACCACCATCAAAATGCTCTGTACCCTGCTCAAGCCCACCAGCGGCCGGGTCACCCTGGCCGGCTTTGATGTTGCCCGCCAGCCGGATGCTGTGCGCCGCGCCATCGGCCTGGTTTTCCAGGACAACTCCCTGGACGACCGCCTGACAGCCGAAGAAAACCTGCGTTTCCACGGCCTCCTCTACGGGCTCTCCCGGGCTACCATCAAAGAGCGCATGGACGAAGTACTGGCCATGGTGGATCTGGCCGGGCGCCGGCGGGATATCGTCCGCACCTTTTCCGGCGGCATGCGGCGACGGCTGGAAATCGCCCGCGGCTTCCTGCACCACCCCAAAGTCCTTTTCCTGGATGAACCGACGGTCGGCCTGGACCCCCAGACCCGCAGCGCCATCTGGCAGCACATTCACCGCCTGCGCCGGGAGAAAAACATCACCATCTTTATGACCACCCATTACATGGACGAAGCGGAAAACTGCGAC
This sequence comes from Moorella sp. E308F, assembly GCF_006538365.1. Lineage (NCBI taxonomy): Bacteria > Bacillati > Bacillota > Clostridia > Neomoorellales > Neomoorellaceae > Neomoorella > Moorella sp. E308F. The sequence goes on from NZ_BJKN01000001.1 coordinate 472,632, forward strand.
CGTATCGCCATCATTGACCACGGCCGCATCCAGGCCCTGGATACACCGGACAACCTGAAACGCCGGCTGGGAGGCGATGTGGTCACCATGATGACTGTTGATGACGCCCGCCTGCAGCAGGAGATTGCCGCCCGCTACGGCGTGAAGGTCATTAAAGACGAAGAGGGCCTGCGCCTGCAGGTGGATGACGGGGCTGCCTTCATACCCCGGGTGGCCGCCGATTTCCGGGGGCAGATTAACAGCATACATTTACGGCGCCCTACCCTGGATGACGTTTTCTTAAGCCTCACCGGCCGGGCCATAAGGGAAGATAAAGTCTCTTCCGCCGAGCTCATGCGCCTGAACCGCCGCCACGGCCGCCGGCGGCACTAAGGAGGAACATCCCATGCAACCTGCCCTGCGGGCTATCTACACCATCTGGTACCGGGAATTTATCCGCTTCATCCGGGAACGCAGCCGCATCATAGGTATGATCGGCCAGCCGCTGCTCTACCTCCTCATCGTCGGCCAGGGCATTGCGGCCGCCATGGGCTTTCGCGGCGTACCAGCCGGTGTACCCGTTAACTACGTCCAGTTCATGTACCCCGGCATCCTGGGGATGTCCGTTCTTTTCACCTCCATTTTTTCCGGTGTCTCCATCATCTGGGACCGGGAGTTCGGCTTTTTGAAAGAGGTCCTGGTGGCGCCGGTGCCCCGCTGGGCCACCGCCCTGGGTAAAGCCCTGGGAGGCAGCACGGTAGCCCTCATCCAGGCCGCCATCATGCTCCTCCTGGCGCCCTTAATCAAGATATCCCTAACCCCGCTCCTAATCCTCCAGCTCCTGGGCATCTTGTTCCTTATTTCCCTGGGCCTGACCTTTCTGGGCATCGCTGTGGCCAGCCGTATGCAAACCATGGAAGGCTTCCAGATGTTCATGAATTTCCTGGTCATGCCCCTCTTTTTCCTGAGCGGCGCCATGTTCCCCATGACCAACCTGCCAGGATGGATGAGTGTTTTGATGAAAATAGACCCCCTCACCTACGGTGTTGATGCCCTCAGGCGACTGGTGTACAGTGGCACCGACCCCCGGGCGTTGCAATATCTTGTTCATTACAGCCTGGAGTTTGACCTGGTCGTAGTTACCGGCGTGGCCCTGTTCCTGGGATTCTTAGGCTCCTTGTCCTTCAGCCGGCAGGAGTAAATAACAAAAAGGCGTCTGGAAACAAGCCTCTTCTCCAGCCGCCTTACAATAAACTTACTGCTCCAATACTTTTTATCCCCCGTCAGCAATTCCGGGTAAACTACTTGCCCGCCGGTCCTGCCTGGGGGCTGACCTCCGGCACAACTGCACTTTCTTCCTTTTCTTTAGTAAAGGTAATTACCATGCAGAAGGCAGCAATAAAGATCAGGAAAAGGACCATGCCAAAAACGCCTTTAGCATAAAGCCAGGTAAACTGGTTAACAGCCAGGATGATTAAAGCCAGCCCGGCAATCATGGCCCCGAAACCAACACTCCTGGCTGCTCCTTTCCCGGGTATCGCCCAGCGATAGCTGCCAGTCCTTTCAATCAAGGTAACCAGGGTTAAAGCAGAAACGTTAAAAATCATCCCGATCCACACCGGGTGAATATTTAAGTAAAATTTGGCGGGGTGCCAGCCACCCAGGTGATACCAGGTTATACCTGAAACAAAGCCCGCGACCAGGGCGCTGACAGCCGCCTTGCGGCTGGCCAGAGGCCAGAAGAGTACGCCAATAATGGGAGCAAAGGTAGCCCCGTTGCGGGCCGTCCAGGCCAGGACATTCCACCACGCGGCCTGTTCTGTCCGCAGGAAACCAAAGATAATCATCAATACGGTCAATACCACCAGTGACCACTTGGTGTAGAGAACCATCTGCTTGTCGCTAACTTTAGGATTCAAGGACGAAACCACATCCCGGCCCAGGCTGGTAGCCCCGGAGAACTGGCAGGGAGCTCCCCACCCCAGGGCGCAGGCCCAGATACCCATGAAGAAGATGCCCACCAGGGGTGGCGGTAAAACCTGGGCCAGGTATTTGGGTACTGCCACCAGGCCGCGGCCGACGCCAGGGGCCACTACTGCTGCGGCCATGCCAAAGAGAACGCCCATGACAATAAAGACGATATTAAAACCTGCCGCCCAGAGGAGACCCTTTTGCCCCTCTTCCGGCGTACGGCAGGAGAGGGCCATCTGGAAGGCCGCCTGAGCCAGGAAAACGTTGACCAGGAAGGTGCCGAACCAGGCTAGTATTGTCTGCAGGCCAACGGTAGTCAGGCCGAACATGGCCGGTTTGGCCGCTGCCAGCTGGGCCAGGCCGGTAAAACCAGGTTTAATAAAGAAGGCGATAAGGCCGATAATAAACATCATAGTAAAAGCAATACTATTGGCTGTTTGCGTAAAGACCACCGACCACATGCCGCCCGCCTGCAGGTAGATAAGAAGGAGTAAAGCGCTGAAAATTACCCAGGTGGACAAGGACATTCCTGTAAAGGCGCTCATGGCGGCGGCAAAGGCCAGGGCATTGGCGGTGGCGTACATAGGAAAGGTAAAGGCCGTGACAGCGCCGGCGATGGCCTTGGCCGTCCGGCCATAGCGATCACCTATTAAACCCGATACGGTCACTACCAGACGCTTGCGAAAGGGTATCACAAAAAACAAGGCGATAATTATCACGTGGATTAATTCCGCCACGCCGTACCAGCCGGCAGAAATACCCGTCGTGTACGCCAGCTCCAGGATAGCGATATACGAGGAACCGGAAAAAAGCCCGGTGATACAGACGGCTACCATCCAGGGCTTAAACTTACGGCCGCCCACCCAGAAGTCCTCACCACGGGCGGCACGGCTCCTGGCAATGTTGCCGGCAATAATAAGAACGACTGTATAGATAACAGCCATAAATAAAATCCATAAAGCGTAGGTATTCATTCACAGTTCCCCCCTGTAGCCCTGTTAAAAATTTACACTTTAATTACCACTGGCCTCTTTCAGGAAAGGGTAAGGATACTCTTCTCCGTTAATTTTAAAGGCATACTCGATGGAACCGGCCGCCTTCATCATGTTGGCTGCCGAGCAGTACACCTCGTCGGCCAGCTTGATGGCCTGGGCCACCTTTTCCGGCGGGATATTGGCACCCTGGAAATCGTAAACTACCCGCATCCGGGTAAAAATCTTGGGGTGGTCGGCGGCCCTCTCACCTTCTACCGCAATAGTCAGGTTATCAAAGCTGACCCGCATTTTTCGCAGGATGTGGGTTACCTCGATACCGGTGCAACCGCCCAGGGCCATAAGCATCAGGTCCATAGGCCGGGTCCCCTGGTTTTCGCCACCATAAACAGGGCTGGCGTCCATGGCCACCCGGTGGCCGGCACCGTCGTCCCCCACAAACTGCATCTTTCCCACCCAGCTGACAGTCACTTTTCCCATACGTTTTTCCTCCTTGCAGTTATTCTTGTTACCACAATCACTTCTTATTTGCAAAACTCATGCCAGGATATAAAAAATCCCGCCGTGCCTCCTCTGGCTCCGAGGGGGAGGAATCTAAGGGGAAAGGATAAATAAATTTCTTTACCCGGTCTATATACGCACCAGATATTCATTTAATTTATCTCTTTCTTCAGCCGCATTATAGCTGACGTAAAATAATTCATGGTGGTACAGTATTAAACCATATCGGTTCGATTTTGCACCATCAGGCCATACGCTTGGGCCTTGCGGAGCAACGTTGAATGGGATATACCCAAGGCCCGGGCGGCCCGACGCAGGCTGCCGTGCTGCTCGAGGGCCAGGGTTATTAATTGCCGCTCAACCTGTTCCCTTGCTTCATGAAGGGGTAAAAGCCGCCTCAGATGCAGCGCTTTACCGGTATCCCCGGGCTCTTCCTGAAATTCAAGGGGCAGGTGTTCCGGCTGGATTAAATCTCCTTCGCCCATAATGACTACCCGCTCCATGGCATTCTGAAGTTCCCTAACATTCCCAGGCCAGGAATAAGCCTCCAGCACCTTACAGGCCGCGAAGGACAGGCGTTTGGCCGTACCGTATTTATGGTTAAATCTTTCCAAAAAATGCCTGGCCAGGGGCAGGATATCTTCCCGCCGCTCCCGCAAAGGCGGGATCCTTATAGGCACTACATTTAAACGGTAATAGAGGTCTTCACGGAAAGTCTTTTCCCGGACCATCCGGGCCAGGTCCTTATTGGTCGCAGCCAGGACGCGAACATTGAGCTTAATGGCATGGCGACCGCCGAGGCGATAAATCTCCTGCTCCTGGAGAAAACGCAACAGTTTGACCTGTAACCCCAGGGGGAGGTCACCTATTTCATCAAGGAAGAGGGTGCCGTTATTGGCTACCTCGAGGAGACCTATTTTTCCCTCTTTACTGGCCCCGGTAAAGGCTCCCTTCTCATAACCGAAGAGCTCTGATTCCAGCAAGTTTTCCGGGATGGCACCACAGTTAATTTCTATAAAAGGCCCCTTGCAGCGCGGGCTATGCTGGTGAATCACCCTGGCAATGATTTCCTTACCAACACCGGATTCCCCCGTTATAAGGACGGTAGAATCGACGGCAGCCACCCTTAAGGCCTGGTCCACCACCCGTTGCATGGCCGGGCTCTGGCGGATCACCTCGGGAGCCGCCAGGTGCCGGGCCCGCAGGGCCTGGATTTCCGCTGCCGCTCGCTGGGCCTCTTCTTTGAGATGGCGCAGTTCCGTCATATCGCGGATGTTGATAACGACTTGTGAGACAGCCCCCTCCTCACTGAAAACAGGGCTGCCGGTAAGAATGGCCTCCCGGTCGGCCGGAGTCTGGTACATGACAGTTACAGCCTTGCGGCTCTCACGGACAAGGTGCCAGAGCTGGTATAGCTGCTCTTCTGCCTGGCCGGCACCGGGCTGCAACTTTTCACCAACAACAAGCCGCCCTTCCTCCGGCGCCATAATACGTCCAAAAGCCTCATTAACCCCCAGGACAATGCCCTGGCTGTCAACAATAACCATACCGTCATAGCAGGCCTCGATAACACTCTTAAGCTGCCGGTTCAAAGACTTGACCGCCTTTAATTCACTGGAGATGGCCTCCAGTTCGGAAATATCCTGCAGGACCAGGACAACCCCCTGTTCCCGGCCATCCCTGGTAATAGGGCTGCGCCGGATGGCCAGGGTTCTATCTCCTGCACGCGCCTTATGAAACTGGTCACCGGCTGCTTTGGTAAGAAACTGGCTTAAACCAGACGCCGCCAGGACGGTGGCCGCCGGCTGCTCCAGGGCTGCTGCCGCCGGCAGGTCGAGGAGCCGGGCTGCCGCCGGGTTGATGTGGCATATTTTCCCTTCCCGGTCAACGGCAATGATACCGTTTGGTACCGCCTCCAGGACTGCCGCCAGCTCGCGTTCCGCCTTCTCCAGGGCCCGGTGCACCTTATTGATCAAGCCAATCCTGGTCAGGACGCCGCTCAAGCGCCGCTCTTTGTTTAAAACAATCAAGCGGTCAATAGGTAAATTGGCCACCTGCTCAAAACCTGTATCCTCATCGATGCAGACCAGTTTTCTATCCATGACCTCTTCAATAGGCGTAGCCATAGTAGCCCCCTGCTGCAGGGCTTCCAGGAGGCGAAAGACGGTAATAATGCCTACCACTTCGCCGTCGGCATCCAGTACCGGGGCGCAGTTGACCTGCTGCCGCTGGTAGACGGCCACGGCATCGGCCAGGGTCTGCCAGTAGTATAACGTCTCCGGGTTGTTGAGCATGACCTCTTTGACCTGCATAGGATACACCCGCCCGTAAAAATTTAGGGGTAGGCCCCGGACTACCTTCTACGTCAAGGGACTATCCCTATTATAACAACTGGTGCACTTTTGCACCAGATATAAAAGCAGCCGGACGTCTCACCACTATGTTTAACGGTGAACATCATATCACCATTTCCCGCCATAATCCATTAAGAGTAGGTACTCTTAATGGCATACTACCTTTCCAGCAGCACTACCCGGGCCGGTGCCGCTTCAGCCCCCAGGAGGGGGAGGGGAAGAGCCAGTATGTGGTAAACCCCCGGGGGAACCCCCTTTAGCCGTAAGCCTTCAATGATAACAACCCCGTTTTCCAGCAAAGTCCGGTGGGTCGGATAACCGGGCTGGTCCCGCTCCACCCCCAGGGCATCCAGGCCGACGCCGCGCACCCCTTTTTGAACCAGATAGGAGGCGGCCCCGGCATCCAGGTAGATAAAATCGGCTTCATTTCCGGCAGCCCAGGAGTTTTTAGTTTTCAACAGGATAAAGTCGTCGGGCCGGACGGGCTGGCCCGCCAGGTCCCCGGCCGTAATGCGGTCGTTGACTGCCGTCAGGTCCAGCACCCGGCAGGAGCCGATTAAAACCGACAGGTCCAGGTCGGCGGTGGTGGCCCCGCCGGGGATCACATGGGCGGGGGCGTCGATATGGGTCCCGGTGTGGCTGTTCAGAAGCCAGCGCGTTTCCCGCACGCCGTTTTCATAGTCGCGGGTGATTTCCGTTTGCGGCTGCTTCTCCGCCCTGTTTTTGTAGACCGGCATCCCGTGGTATATGGGCATGGATATGTCATAGATACGCAAGCTTTCATCAGTCCATTCATTTATTCCTAGCTACCCACGTTCCGGCAGCAATTCATCTTCCTGCCACCAGTGGCGGCCGTCCCGGATTAAAAGCTCCTGTGCCGCCGGTGGTCCCCACTGGCCGGCGGCGTAATTGGGAAAAAGGGGCGGCCTCGCCGTCCAGGTAGCGGCAATGGGGTCCACAAACCGCCAGGCCGCCTCCACCTCATCCCAGCGGGTGAAAAGGGTGGGGTCCCCCCGCATTACATCATAAAGCAGACGTTCGTAGGCCTCGGGGGAGTTGACGCCCACCTCGCAGTTCTGGCAAAAGTCCAGGCGGATGGGTACGATGTAATTATTATTCCCCGGTCGTTTGGCATTGAGCTGGACGTAGACACCCTCCAGGGGCTGGACGCGGATGACCAGGAGATTGGGGCGTAATTCGCCGTATTCCTTGAAATACAGGATATCCGGCAGGGATTTGAACTGGAGGATAATTTCCGTCACTTTAACCGGCAGGCGCTTGCCCGTACGCAGGTAAAAGGGCACGCCGGCCCAGCGGAAGTTTTCGATGAAAAGCTTTAAAGCGACAAAAGTTTCCGTCGTGGAATCAGGGGCCACTTCCTTTTCCCGGCGATACGGCGGTACCGTTTGTCCATCTATCTCCCCGGCACCGTACTGGCCGCGGATGACGTTCCTGCTGACTGCCGCCGCGTCCAGGGGGCGTAATGAGCGCAGCACCTTTACCTTTTCGTCGCGGATAGCTTCAGTGGCCAGGCTGGCCGGCGGTTCCATGGCCACCAGGGTCACCAGCTGCAGGAGGTGGTTCTGGACCATGTCCCGCAGGGCCCCCGCTTTGTCGTAATAGCCGCCCCGGTCCTCCACGCCCACCGTTTCCGCCGAAGTAATCTGAACGTGGTCGATATATTTATTATTCCATACCGGCTCAAAAAAGGTATTGGCAAAGCGGATGACCATGATGTTCTGGATCATTTCTTTGCCCAGGTAATGGTCGATGCGGTAAATCTCTTCCTCGCTGAAAGCTGCCCGGAGCTGGCGGTTTAATTCTGCCGCCGAAGGCAGGTCATGGCCGAAGGGTTTCTCAATAACAACCCGCTGCCAGCCCCGGGCTGGCGCCAGGCCTGCTTCCTTTAAGCTCCGGACCACGGGGCCAAAATGTTCCGGGGCCACGGCCAGGTAAAAAATGCGGTTGCCCCGGCAGCCGGCCGCCTCCTCCAGCTCCGCCAGAAACTGCCTGAGGCGTTTATAGCCCTCCGGGTCATAAATATCGGTTGGGAAATAGTGCAGGCGGCTAGCAAAGGGCTCAAAATAGGCGTCCAGGTTAGAGGCGCGGCGGGAAAAGGCCTGCAGGGAAGGTAATAGTATCCCGTTACGAAAACTCTCCGGGGTAAATAGGCGCCGCCCCACGGCCACTATCTGCAGGGCAGCCGGGAGAAAACCATCGACAAAGAGGTTATATAAAGCTGGGTAAAGTTTACGGCGAGCCAGGTCCCCCGTACCACCGAAAATCACCAGCAAACTATTATCCGGCTTTTCCAGGCCCATGACTAACCGCCTTCCTAAATTAAACTTCTTCCCTATTTTGCTCCATGGACCTGGTTTTTATAGAGCCTCACACGCGTTGCGACATCGTCTCCCCCGCCCCCGCACCGCGCCTCCGCGCGGCCAACAACCAGTACGCGAGTGTGGCCGAGAGGTGGCAAACGACAATCACTACGGCCATCGACACGGCAATGCGGTAGCCGAGCCCCACCAGGGGCGAGACCAGTGCCCCAAACAACATTCCTGCCACACCGAGCCACGCCGACGCGCTGCCAGCGGCGCGCCCCTGGTTTTGCAAGGCCAACGAGTTGCACGTTGTGCCGATTGCACCGGCGATCGCGACGACTACAAACAACGGTACCAGCACCGCCGCCAGGCCCGCACGGCCGAGCACGGCAGCGAGTAGCGCCAAGCTGCCCGCCGCTGCTACGGCCAGCGAGGCGGCAAGTGCCCGCCGTTCGTCCCAGCGCAATGAGGCCCGGGCACCGACCTGGCCGGCGAGAATGATCCCGGCCCCGTTGACGGCAAAAATGAGGCTAAACACTTGTGGCGATACCCTGTACTCCTCCTGCAGGACAAACGAAGAGCCGGATATGTAGCCGAACATCGCAGCAAAGGCAAAGCCCTGGGCCAGCACGTAGCCCATAAATTCGGTGTTTTTGAGCAGGCTGCCAAGGCCGCCCGCCGTCGCCAGCAACCCTCCTTGTACCCGCCGTTGCGGCGGCAGGCTTTCCGGCAAGGCAACCCAAACTGCTATCCACATGGCAATACTTAGTAGTGCCAGCACGGCAAATATACCGCGCCATGAAGTGAAGCGCAAAAGTTGCGCGCCTATTACTGGTGCCAGTACCGGTGCTACCCCGTTGACCAGCATTAAGAGAGCAAAAAAACGCGTCAATTCCTTGCCCTCAAAGTGATCGCGGGCAACAGCGCGGGCGATGACAATACCGGCCGAACCGGCCAATCCCTGGAAGAACCGGAGGGCGATAAACAGGCCAATCGACGAGGTCCACACGCACATGGCGGAAGCAGCCGCATAGATCAATAATCCCACCTGCAGCGGCCGGCGTCTCCCGAGGGCATCGCTGATCGGGCCCGCTATCAGCTGGCCCAGCGCCAAACCCAGCAGGCAAGCGGTCAAGCTCAACTGTGCCGTCGACGTGGTGAGGTGAAGACTATTTGCCAGTAAAGGCAACGAAGGAAGATACGTATCTATCGAAAACGGCCCTAGCCCCGTTAAGCTACCCAATATCAATGCCAGGACAAGGCGGCGGGGGCGCCTCGCCGCATATGTCCCAGCCATCTCCCGTGAAATCATGCGAACGACAATCTCCTTCCTCATTTCACCATTCCACTCCACCGCAAAACCTGATATTGCTGGTCTGGTTCAGATGTAACTATAATTGTGTATTATATCAAAACAGCCTTCCTGGAAGTATCCTTGATGAAGGAGGCCCACTCCCAGGCCAGCCCGCTCAACCGGCTCCTGACAAAAAAGCCGCCGGGAAGGTGGACAGGCTTATAAAAGTACTGGGAAAAGCATATCAGCGTAACTAAAAAAATAAGGAGCAGGCTACTGCTCCTCACGGTGGATCTTAACAGCACCGGCCTACCCCATTTCTTGCCAGAGAAACCTAGTAGGCCGAACCCGCAAACCCTTAATATTTCTAGCTGGAGCGGAAAACGGGATTCGAACCCGCGACCATCGGCTTGGGAAGCCGATGGACTGGGTGCTGAGACGTGACCGCCGGAAGCCTTGATTTGCAAGCCTCCCGGCACACGGTTTTAGCGTTTCCACCAGCGACAACGGACTGACCCTTTCAGGGATATAGTATTCGCCACATTTTCGCAAAATCCTGCTCAAGCGAGAAGGTTTTTGAACTCGTCAACGGTTAGTCCGGCCTGCTCCAGTATGCTTTTCAAAAGCTTTGGCTTCAGGATTTCACCGGCATGTACGGGAACAGTCACCAAGCTTTTAGCACCCGGCTTTCGCAAGTGGTGGTGGCTGCCCTGTATTCTTACCACCACAAAGCCAGCCCTCTTCAACGCACTAACCACTTCTTTACCTGTGACCCTGGGTAGCCTGCTCATGAGGCTATCTCTACCTGCACTTCGGCTATTTCAACGTCACGAGACGGCAGGGGCAGACCTTCCTGGGCTAAAGCCGCAAGGTGGCCTGCTATGGCCTCTTTGGCCCTCTCCAATGCTTCTTCAACGGTATCTCCCTGGGTGAAACACCCCGGTAAGGCAGGAACCGAAACGACATAGCCCTTACCTTCCTCATCCCATTCGAGGATAACTTTGTAGCGGTAAAGCATTTCCTTGAACCCCCTAGACTAGACGTTCTTTCTACTCTTCTCAAAGCCAAAGGGTAAGCGGCTCTCCATGTTTTTTCAGGCTCTCGATGTACCCTCTTATGGCGTCCTCAGCCATTGCCAAGGCTTCTTCCTTAGTTTCCCCCTGGGTGACGCAGCCCGGTAGTGCCGGTGCAGAAGCAATGTAGCCTCCTTCTTCGGCGGGTTCGAGGTAGACAATAAAGCGGGCCATGTTCTACCCTCCTAAGACGCATTCCAGCCCTTACATAGTATGCTTTGGTTAAGTAAGTTTTAGCTTTTCTATGGGCAAAATCCTGCTCAAATGGAGTGTTCCACTTCTCCAAGCAGATATTTAATTCCCTTACTCAAACTTACAAACCTTATCCACTCTCTCATGCCGTTCAAATCCCGCTGTGTGACCTGCCGAAACTTATCCCATAAATCCGCCAAAGTTTCGACTCCCCGCCAGAAGTCCGCAAGGCTTTCCCAACTGGGTATATACCCATCGGCGTCAAAATGAACTCCTAGCGGTTTAGTCAACCGACTGGTGGATATATATTCAACAGTCGGTTGTAAAGCCAAAGGGCCAGTTGGTTTCAAAGCCAAGAAAATCAAGGCTTCTGAGGATTCTGTGCTTGAAAGAGTGTGGCGGGTTTCTGTGAGGAAGCTTTGATTTCGGCATTGGCGGGCTTTGAAGGTCTTCTTTGGCCTTCCTTATGCCTTGGGCTGGATTGGCCGGGAGATACCCTTGGGCTACACACCAGTTGAAGAAGGCTTTGAGGTACTTCAGTTTGATATTCCGGTAGCCGGGCGAGGCTGGCTGGCTGAAGTAGCGTATGGTGGCCTTCCGGACGGCCTCATAGGTGGTGGTGTTTTGGCAGGTCTCCAGGAACTTTCCCACATGCCAGCGGTAGTCGTCTAGGGTGCGTTGGGCTAAAACGTCCGCTTGCCTGGCAAGAAGGAACTCCTCCAGGGCCAGGGCTAAATCGCATACCTTCGGGTTGAGTTTGGCTAACTTAGGCATAATAAGACCCTCCCTGGAACCTCGGACTTTTTTGGGAGGGTCAGCCCGTTGGTGGTTAGATTTTTCAAGACTGGAGCGGAAAACGGGATTCGAACCCGCGACCCTCGGCTTGGGAAGCCGATGCTCTACCACTGAGCTACTTCCGCCTATGCACTTTTTATTTTACCCTCTTCCTGTTTGTCTGTCAAGTTTAAAACCACTAGTATGGCCAGCCCAGTTATCAGGCTGGCCACTTTTTACCATGCTGGCTGGACAATACTACGCCAGCAGCCTAATAAATGCCTCATACTTTTCCTCCCACACATCTGTCTTTTCTGCTTCATAAGTTTTCAGGGCAAAAGAACGGCGAACGATTTTCCGGGCTTCATTCAGGCTTCCCACTTCTCCCATGGCCATGGCCTGGACCAGGAGGTTACCGGCGGCCGTGGCTTCCACTGGGCCAGCCACTACCGGGCGCCCGGTGGCGCTGGCGGTAAACCGGCAGAGAAGCTCGTTCCGCGTGCCGCCGCCAACCATGTGAATGACCGGAAGTTCCTTCCCCAGTATACCTTCCAGCTTTTCCAGCACCCAGCGGTATTTCAAGGCCAGGCTTTCCAGGGCGCACCTGACGATTTCGCCTTTAGTCCGAGGTACCGGCTGGCCCGTTTCCCGGCAGTAGGCCTGGATGGCCGCCGGCATGTCTTCCGGGTTCAGGAAGGCCGGGTGGTCCGGGTCGATAACGGCAGTCAAAGGACTGGCCTCCCGGGCCAAAGTCGTAAGTTCGCCATAGCTCAAAGCTTCCCCCTGTCGCTCCCAGGTGCGGCGGCACTCCTGGACCAGCCACAGACCGGTGACATTCTTAAGAAGCCGGAAGGTACCACCAACCCCGCCTTCGTTGGTAAAGTTGAGGCTCAAGGTTTGCTCGTTGATTACCGGTTCCCTGACCTCCACCCCTACCAAAGACCAGGTACCGCAGCTAATGTACATGTAGTCCGGCCCTGCTGCCGGCACGGCGGCTACGGCGCTGGCCGTATCGTGGCTGCCGGGGGCAATGACAGGTATCTCCTCGGCTCCCGTTTCCCGGGCCACCCGGGGTAAAATCTGGCCCACAATCGTCCCCGGCGGGTTGATGGCCGGGAGGAGGGTAACCGGTAACCCCAATTTTTCCAGCATGTCAATGGCCCAGGTGCCGGTACGAGGGTTGTACATCTGGGTGGTACTGGCGTTGGTGAATTCCCCGGCTTTTATGCCGGTAAAAAAGAAGTTGAAGAGGTCGGGCATCATCAACAGGGTCTGCGCCTGGCTTAACAGGGCGGGCTGCTGCTGCCGCCAGGCCAGAAGCTGGTAAAGGGAGTTGAAAGGCATAAACTGGATGCCCGTCTGGGAAAAAATCTCTTCCCGGGGTACTACCTTGAAAGCTTCTTCCATCACGCCCCGGGTGCGGTCATCCCGGTAGTGGTACGGATTACCCAGGAGGACATCCTTTTCTCCCAGGAGGCCGAAATCTACGCCCCAGGTGTCGACGGCCAGGCTTTTAAGGCCCGTCCCGTAGCGGGCTGCAGCCCGGCGCAGGCCTTCTTTCATTTCGTGAAAGAGGCGTAAAACATCCCAGTGCAGGCCATCCGGAATCCGTACCGGTTCGTTGGGAAAACGATAGATTTCTTCCAGGGCGAGGCGGGCATCGATCAGGGTACCGATTATGGCCCGGCCGCTCTCGGCCCCCAGGTCAAAGGCAAGATAGCGCATGCTTGCCCAGCTCCTTTGAAAATAATTGCGCTAAACGGGGGATTACCCCTGGCAAAACGCCCCGGAGGGCTCTTTCCCGGTCAATACCTTTACAGTTTCCCGGGCGATCATTACTTCTTCATCGGTATGCACCACCAGGACCTGGACTTTGGCCTCCGGGCTGGAGATTAAGCGGTCACCGCTCTCATTTTCATTGCGTTCAGCATCCAGCTTGATACCCAGGAACTCCAGGCCGCGGCAGATTTCCCGGCGCAGGCTGCTGCTCTTTTCGCCGATGCCACCGGAAAAAATCAGGACGTCAATCCCGCCCATGGCCGCCGCATAGGCGCCAACATATTTTTTCGCCCGGTAGGCCAGGACCTCCAGGGCCAGGCGGGCCCGTTCATGCCCCTGACGGGCGGCTTCTTCCACCGCCCGGTAATCGTTGCTGATGCCGGAGATACCCAGCCAGCCGCCTTTTTTGTTGATTACTTCCTCCAGGGCATCGGGGCCAAGGCCTTCCTGCCGCAGGAGATAAACAAGGACGCCAGGGTCGACATCGCCGCAGCGGGTTGACTGGAGTAACCCCTCGGTGGGCGTAAAGCCGGTAGAGACATCGATAGATTCCCCACCGCAGCAGGCGTTGGCCGTAGTGCCGCTGCCGAGCATGAGGGACACAATTTTTAGCTCCTGCAGACGCCGTCCCAGCATTGCCGCGGCGCGGTGGACCATATAGGTGAAAGTTATACCGTGGAAACCGTAACGGCGCAGGCCGTAACGCTCGTAATATTCATAGGGCAGGCCGTAGAGATAGGCCCGGGGCGGCAGGGTCAGGTGAAAGGTATTGTCGCAGACGGCCACCTGGGGTATTTCCGGCAGGATTCGCGCCACGGCCTCGATACCGGCAACGTTGGCCGGGTTGTGCAGGGGGGCCAGCTGGCAGCAGGCCTTTAAAGTGGCCAGGACAGCGGCATCAATCCGGGCCGGCCTCCTGAGGCTCGCACCGCCGTGAACCACCCGGTGACCGACGGCATCAATCCGGTAAGGCTGCAATAACTTGAGGATTTCTTCCAGGGCTTCGCCATAGTCACCCCGGGGTAAATGCTTCCGGCACTCAGCCGCCTCGCCTGTTAAATCTTGATGCCGTAGAGTAGTTCCCTGACTGCCGATGCGTTCAACGCCGCCCTGGACCAATAGTTTTTCTTCAGGCATGGAAAAAACTTTATATTTAATCGAAGACCCCCCGCAGTTTAGGGCCAGAATTTGCACCGGTTCTCCCTCCCACCTCTATATCTTCTCCTGCCAGCATTCTCGGGGGATGCTCAAACCGGTAACCGGATGAGGAGATTATAAGGGCGGCGCCAACCTAGCGCGGCAGCCCCTTGATGTCCCCCTCTGCCTGATCGATAATGCCCACGATAGCCAGGTCCACCGGGGCCTGGGGGACACCCAGGCCCAGGCGGGCGGCACTACCGGTGGCTACCAGCACCAGTTCCCCCCTGCCGGCACCCACGGTATCCACGGCCACCAGGGTTTCTCCCCGGCGGCCACCATAAAGGGGCCGGACGAGAAGGAGCTTGCTGCCGGTAAGGCTTTCATTTTTCCGGGTAGCGACCACCGTCCCGGTAACTTCGGCAATGAGCATCTTCTCACCTTATTTCCACTTCGTCGTTGCACTGGAGCCCGGCGGCATTGGCGTCGTCGGTGTCGATGTGCATGACGAGCTTGAATTTGGGGCTGACCCGCACCTGGACGCCGCCGAAGATGGTGGGCCGGTCGGATTTAATGGTACGCACTGTGACTTCGTCGTTGTCTTTTAGCCCCCACTTTTCCGCTTCGACCGGACTCATGTGGATGTGACGGTTGGCGATAATGGCCCCTTCGGGCAAAGTAACTGACCCCTTCGGTCCTACCAGGGTAATGGGGGCGGAGCCGGCCAGGTCCCCGGAACGGCGCACCGGCGCCGGAATGCCTAAGGTTATGGCATCGGTGCGGGAGATCTCTACCTGGGTGCGGTCACGCACCGGCCCCAGGACGCGGACGTTGGTCAGGGGGCGCAGTTTCGGGCCTACCAGGGTGACGACTTCGTTGGCGGCAAATTCTCCCGGCTGGTAGAGGTCGTTCCTTTTGGTGAGCTGATAGCCGGGGCCGAAAAGAATATCGATCTCCTTTTGGGCCAGGTGAACATGGCGATTTGATACGGCCACGGGAACACGTTTGGCTGCCGGGGTGGCAGGGGCTGCAGTACTGGTCCCGGCAGTTTTATCCCGGCGTTCCTTTAGCTCGGCCAGGACTTCCCTGGTAATTAATTCGATAAAGGCAGCATTGGACATTTAGCGCTCACCTTGTTCTGTGGGATTTTACTCCAGTTGCTCCCAGACTTTAGGGTGGGGCGACGGAATAACAACAGCATCCACTAGTTCCCCTTCTTCTTTGAGGGGAAGTGTAGCGGCGTTTACGGCGGCCTGGACAGCGCCGACGCTGCCGGTCAGGATGACCACCCCTTTACCCCCCAGCCCGTAGGCCGGACGGATGTCCAGGAGTTCGACAACGGCCGCCTTGGCGGCGGTGTCGGCGGCTTTGATGGCGGCCGTGACGCTGAAAGTCTCGAGGACTCCCAGGGCACCTTTAGGGGTTGCTGCGGCCACCCCGCTCAGGGCCGGCAGGACCCCGGGATGGAGGTTACCCAGGATTAAACTATTGACGACCGTTACCCCGCCGGTAGCGACGCCATGTTCTACGGCGCTCGTTACGGCGCTGATCTCGCCGTTTAAGATAATCAAGCTTTTACCAGGGCAGATGGTGCGTATTTTCAGGTCTACCGGCGCGGCCTTAAGACAGCTGTCGGCAACCATTAACCCCCGCGCCAGGCTCTTAAGTTCGATAAGTCCGACGGCGATACCCATCAGTCACCACCTCCATTATTGAGCCCCATTATGGGTTGGCGCCTCCCTGGATGACAATGTTGCTATTGATAGCGGTAATGGTACCATTGATGCTGGCATGGAGGTTAGCGCCCGGGGTATCGTCCTTGATACGTGCTAAAAGGTCCCCCGCTGAAACCCGGTCACCTATCTTTACTACCGGCTCCGGTGCGATCCCGGCGCTCTGCTTTAAGGGCAGGTGGACCTGGTTAACCGTGAGGTTTCCTTCCCGAAAAGTTACCGGGCGTTCGTAATACTCTCTTAAGCCCAGACGGGTGATAAGGCGTTGAGTTGGTACCTGCCGTCCTTCCCGGAAAGGGGAAGGAATACCCGTTGGATAGGGGCCGGGCCGGAAACCCTTCTGCTGCAGTTCGGCCTTTATTTTCCTGTTGACCTGCCGCGGGGAGAGGTTGAAGGGGCAGGCGTAAAGGTCGCAGAGGCCGCATTCGCTGCAAAGCAGGGCCTGGGGCAGGGTTATATCAGCCAGGCCATAGGTAACGGCGCGCATGACCCGGTGGGGTTCCAGGGGATGTCCTAAAAGGTGCCGCGGGCAGAAGTCCGTGCACTGCTGGCACTGGCAGCAGACCTTGAGGGCGAGTCTTAGCTCCCGGTTCAGATCCCGCTGGTAACCGAAAGCCAATGGGTGGTCCAGGGGCAGGACAATTATGCCCTTGGTAGTTTTGGTAACCGGCGCATTAATGCTTGTAACCTTACCCATGCAGGGGCCGCCGGCGATAAGCAGGTATTGGTCTACAGCCGGGCCGCCGGCCAGGGCCAGGAGTTCCCGCACCGGGGTGCCGACCGGTACCCTGGCAGTGATGGGCTTCCGGACGGCGCCGGTGACGGTGATGTACTTATGGGTTACAGGGTTTCCTTTCAGAGCCTGGTGGATATTATATAAAGTCTCGACGTTTA
>NZ_BJKN01000001.1:789638-874638 GCF_006538365.1 Moorella sp. E308F
GAAAGGCACGGCTGAACCGGCAGGAGTCAGCAGAAGGCATAGTACCCTGGGGGTCATGAACTCCAGGGGAAGGCCCGAACATCAAGTCAGAGGTGAGACCGATGCGTTCGCGAGAAGGGCGAAGACAGCAGAAACCCCCGGAAGGGGCCTGCCCGCGGGAGGAAGTGGTGAAGCCACAGGGGACCGCGGGAGGGCCGAGTTCTTCTCCGGCACAAAGCGGGACGTCACCTCGCGGAGGCCAAGGTAGCGGCCTGATGGAACAGGTGGTGGAAAGGCAAAACATGCTGGCCGCGTGTAAGCGGGTAGAGCGGAACGGAGGCGCACCCGGCGTGGACGGCATCCCGACCGAACGGCTGCGGGACCAAATCCGCGCCGAATGGCCGCGTATCCGGGAAGAACTGCTCGCGGGAACCTACAGACCAAAGCCCGTACGCCGGGTCGAAATCCCGAAACCCGGGGGAGGCAAACGGATGTTAGGGATACCCACCGTGATGGACCGCCTGATCCAGCAGGCCCTCCTGCAAGTATTGATGCCCATCTTCGAACCGCAGTTTTCAGAAAGCAGTTTCGGGTTCCGACCCGGAAGGAGAGCCCATGACGCGGTAAAGAAGGCGCGTCAATACGTGGAAGAAGGATACGAATGGGCGGTAGACCTGGATATCGAGAAATTCTTCGACCGGGTAAATCACGACATCCTCATGGCCCGGGTGGCCCGGAAAGTAACGGATAAGAGGGTACTAAAACTCATCCGCCGTTACCTCCAGGCGGGGGTTATGGTGAACGGAGTGGTCATGGAAAGGGAAGAAGGAACGCCCCAGGGTGGACCCTTAAGCCCGCTCCTGGCCAACATCCTCCTGGACGACCTGGACAAAGAACTGGAGAAGAGGGGCCACAAGTTCGTCCGTTACGCCGATGACTGCAACATCTACGTCAAAAGCAAACGAGCGGGAGAAAGGGTCATGGAAAGTATCCGCAACTTCCTGCAGGAGCGGTTAAAGCTCAAGATTAACGAGCAAAAGAGCGCGGTAGACCGACCGTGGAAACTGAAATTCCTGGGGTTCAGTATGTATAAGCCTAAGGCAGGAGTAATCCTCATCCGCCTGGCGCCGCAGACCATCGACCGGGTGAAAACGAAAATCCGGGAGATAACTGCCCGGAATAAACCCGTAAGCATGGCCGAGCGCATAGAGCACCTGAACGCCTATTTGGGCGGATGGATAGGATACTTCGCCCTGGCCGACACGCCCAGCACTTTTAAGAACATAGAAGGCTGGATGCGGAGGAGGCTGCGCATGTGCCTCTGGAAGCAGTGGAAGCGAGTACGGACCAGGTATCGCGAACTACGCGCACTGGGTTTACCAGAATGGGTAGTACATGAATACGCCAACGCTCGCAAAGGGCCATGGCGGATGGCCCATGGGCCAATGAATAGAGCCCTGGGCAATACCTACTGGCAGTCCCAGGGCCTCATGAGCTTAACCGAACGCTATCTCAGTCTTCGTCAAGCTTGGTGAACCGCCGGATGCGGACCCGCATGTCCGGTGGTGTGAGGGGACGGGGGCTAGCCGCCCCCTCCTACTCGATACTTCCAGGAGGAAATCAAGGGTGGAGGAAGAATTATTAAGGGGTTTTCGCAATAACTAGACTGTGGTAAAGAAGGGATATCATGCAACTTGAAGACATCAAGGAAATAGCCGTTTTAGGTACCGGCACCATGGGCCATGGTATTGCTTTATTATGCGCCCTGGCAGGGTATCAAGTGCGGCTTTTTGGCCGTAGTGAGGATAGCCTTAACCGCGGCTTCCGGAACATTCGCTCCGGCCTGGAGTTGCTGGCAAAGGGTGGCCTCGTGGAGGCTTCCCGGACTGAAGGAGTTATGACGAACATTAAAGGGTTCACGACCCTTGCTGAGGCCGCTGCAGGGGCCGATTTTGTCATTGAAGCCATTGTTGAGGACCTGGCTGTTAAGCAAGGGGTATTTCGCGAAGTCGAGGCTCTGGTTCCACCCCACACCATCCTGGCTTCAACCACATCCGGCCTGGACCCCACAAAGCTGGCGGCATTAACCAGGCGGCCGGAAAGGGTTATTGTTACCCACTTCTGGAATCCACCCCATTTACTCCCCCTGGTAGAGATAGTGCGGGGAGAAAAAACGACTGACGCTACCGTGGGAGTTGCCATGGCTCTGGTTGCCAGATTGGGGAAGAAACCTATTGAAGTCAAAAAGGCTATTCCCGGCTTTGTGGGCAACCGGTTGCAGTTCGCCCTCCTGCGCGAGGCCCTGTACATCGTCGAACAGGGCTGGGCGACGCCAGAGGATGTGGATGCGGCCGTTAAATACAGTTTTGGCCGACGCCTGGCAGTTACCGGTCCCCTGGAAAGCGCCGACCTGGGCGGATTGGATGTGTTTTATAGCATCCAGTCTTACCTTAACCAGGACCTCTGCCATGAACGGGGGCCGTCACAGCTTCTCAAGGAAAAAGTAGAGCGGGGAGAACTGGGTGTAAAGACCGGCCGCGGCTTTTACGACTGGCAGGATGGACGGGTGCTGGCCATTAAAAAAGCCAGGGAAGAAGACCTGATTAAGCGGCTGCAGGAAGATAAGTTTTAAGAAGACGGTTGCTCATGTTTAGTTGAGAGTTAAAAAGGCCAGGAGTTTTAACTCCTGGCCTTTTTGATTACAGGCTATAGGGTCTACCCTTCCGCCAGCTTCTTGTAGTATTCCAGCCGGGCTTTGGCATCGGCTTCGGCCTTGGCGAAGAGTTCTTCGGCCTTTTCCGGGAACTGATTCTGCAGGGAGGTGTAACGAATCTCGCCCATCAGGAAGTCCCGGAAGCTGGCTTTAGGAGCCTTGTAATCGAGAATGAACGGGTTCTTACCTTCTTTGATCAGGTCCGGGTTGTAGCGATACAGCGGCCAGTATCCGGATTCGACTGCTTTTTTGGCTTCCAGCTGGCTGTGGCTCATGTCGATACCGTGGTTAATGCAGGGCGCATAGGCGATAATCAGGGAAGTACCCTCGTATTTTTCTGCTTCTACCAGAGCCTTTAACAGCTGGGTATGGCTGGCTCCCATGGCTACGGAAGCCACGTAGACATAACCGTAGGACATGGCCATGAGGCCCAGGTCCTTCTTTTTGGTGTATTTACCGCCGGCAGCGAACCTGGCCACGGCACCGGTCTGGGTGGCCTTGGAGGACTGACCGCCGGTGTTGGAGTAGACCTCGGTATCCAGGACCAGGATGTTGACATTGGCGCCGCTGGCCAGAACATGGTCCAGGCCGCCGTAGCCGATGTCGTAGGCCCAGCCGTCGCCGCCGATGATCCAGATGGATTTTTTCGTCAGGTAATCCTTCAGCCCGTCAATGGCTAGCAGAAGTTCCTTAACGCCGCCGTCGGCCTGCTTGATCTCTTCCGGCAGGAGGGCTTTAATTTGATCGCCTAACTCCCGGGAACGGTCGGCGTCTTCCTTGCCGGCCAGCCAGGCCTCACAGGCGGCCTTGAAGGCGGCGCTGACCGGTGCGGCCAGGACCCTGGTAATGGCGTCGGTTAGCTCTTCCCGGCGTTTTTCCACGGCCAGGCTGATACCGTAACCGAACTCGGCGTTGTCCTCAAAAAGGGAGCTGGCCCAGGCCGGACCATGGCCCTGGCGGTTGACGGTGTACGGGCAGGTCGGTGCGCTGCCGCCCCAGATGGAAGAACACCCGGTAGCATTGGCAATAATCATCCGGTCGCCAAAGAGCTGGGTAACGAGTTTAACATAAGGTGTCTCGCCACAACCGGCACAGGCACCGGAGAACTCCAGCAGGGGCTGGCGGAACTGGCTGCCTTTAACGGTGGCCGGATTGAAATTAACCTTTACTTCCGGCAACTGCTCGGCAAATTTATAGTTTTCGTTTTCCACGGCCGCCACTTCATCCAGAGGCACCATGGTCAGGGCCTTGACCTTGGCCGGGCAGACATCAACGCAGTTGGCACAACCCGTGCAGTCCAGGGGTGACACCTGGATGCGGAACTTCAGGCCGGCAGCCTCTTTGCCAATGGCATCTCTGGTGACAAAGGAAGCCGGGGCCTGAGCCAGGTCTTCGGGCCGCGCCAGGTAGGGACGGATGGCCGCATGGGGGCAAACCAGGGAGCACTGGTTACACTGGATGCAGTTTTCAGGTAGCCACTGAGGAATATTAACGGCAATCCCCCGTTTTTCATATTTAGTGGTACCGGTGGGGAAGACCCCATCGGGAGTAAAAGTGCTGACCGGTAGCTGGTCGCCCTTCAGGGCCATTATTGGCCGCACGACCTTGCGAATGAATTCAGGTTCGTCATTGGGGGTCGTGGCTGCGGCCTCGTCCCGGGCTTCGGCCCAGGCAGCCGGGTATTTAATCTCTTCCAGGCCTTCCAGGGCCCGATCCACGGCGGCCAGGTTCATGTTAACGATTTGCTCGCCTTTCTTGCCGTAGGTCTTGACGATGGAGTCCTTAATAAACTTGATGGCATCGTCTACCGGGATAACATTGGCAATCTTAAAGAAGGCGACCTGCATGATGGTGTTAATGCGCCCGCCAAGGCCGACTTCCTGGGCGACTTTTACCGCATCGATATTAAAGAAGCGCAGTTTCTTACTGGCGATGGTCCGCTTCATGGCAGCCGGCAGGCGGATTTCCATCTCCTCGGCGCTCCAGGGGGAATTCAGGAGGAAAATCCCGCCCGGTTTGATACCTTCCAGCAGGTCATAACGGGTGACATAGGAAGGATTATGGCAGGCGATGAGGTCCGCCTGATCGATTAAATAGCACGATTTAATCGGCTGGGGCCCGAAGCGCAGGTGGGAGATGGTGACACCACCTGATTTTTTGGCGTCATATTCAAAGTAACCCTGGGCATAAAGTTCGGTATGATCGCTAATAATTTTAATGGAGTTCTTGTTGGCGCCAACGGTACCGTCGGAACCCAGGCCAAAGAACTTGCAGCGGAAAGTTCCTTTGGGTGCCGTATCGATATATTCTTTGATTTCCAGGGAAGTATTGGTCACATCATCGATAATGCCGACGGTGAAATGGTTCCTGGGCGTGTCCGCCGCCAGGTTGTCAAAGACGGCCTTCACCATGGACGGGGAAAATTCCTTGGAGCCGAGACCGTAGCGGCCGCCAACGACAAGGATATTCCTGCCGTTTTCGGCCAGGACCGCCCGCACATCCTCGTAGAGGGGTTCGCCGGCGGCACCGGGTTCCTTGGTACGATCCAGGACGGCTATCCGTTGCACTGAAGCCGGTAACACCTTAAGGAAGTGCTCGGCCGAGAAGGGTCGGTAGAGGCGGACCTTAATGAGGCCAACCTTTTCGCCCTTGTCCACCAGGTAATTGACCGTTTCTTCGATGACCTCGCAGGACGACCCCATGGAAACAATGACCCTTTCCGCATCCGGGGCGCCGACATAATCAAAGAGGTGATAATAGCGGCCGGTGAGGGCGCCGACCTGCTCCATTACCTGGGCGACAATGCCCGGCGTGGCCAGGTAATAGGGGTTGGCCGCCTCCCTTTGCTGGAAGTAGATATCCGGGTTTTGGGCTGTACCCCGCTGGTGGGGGTGCTCCGGATTTAAGGCGCGGGCGCGGAAAGCACGAATCGCCTCCCAATCCACCAGTTTGGCCATATCTTCATATTCAATGACGTCGATTTTCTGGATCTCGTGGGAGGTCCGGAAACCATCAAAGAAATGGACAAAGGGCACCCTCGCCTTCAGGGTAGCCAGGTGGGCTACCAGGCCCAGGTCCATGACTTCCTGCACCGAGGCGGAAGCCAGCATGGCAAAACCTGTCTGCCGGGCGGCCATGACATCGGCATGGTCGCCGAAAATGGACAGGGCATGGGTGGAGAGGGCCCGGGCAGCTACATGGAAAACAGTGGGCAAAAGTTCACCGGCAATCTTGTACATATTGGGGATCATCAACAGCAAACCCTGGGAAGCAGTAAAGGTGGTCGTCAGGGCGCCACCGACCAGGGAACCGTGGACAGCCCCGGCGGCCCCAGCCTCCGACTGCATCTCAATAACCTTCAGCGTCTTACCAAAAATGTTCTTGCGGCCGTGGGCGGCCCATTCATCAGCAATTTCGGCCATGGGCGAGGATGGCGTAATGGGGTAAATGGTAGCCACCTCGGACATGGCATAAGCCACATGGGCGGCTGCAGTGTTACCATCAAATGGTTGCTTGGGCATATGGGCATTCTCCTTCACCAAGAAATTTAAGCCATACCCCTGGTCCCTATATTGATTCCATATATTAATCTATCATTAGAAAAAAAAATGGTCAATACCAAGTATGCAATACACATAATACATATAAAATATAATAATAAGAATACAAAATAATTACACAAAAAAGACCTAGCAGGGAGATGTTCCCGGCGATACCATAGCCGGGAACATCCTGTCCGGATGCAAGCAAAAACAGGTTTGCCTGAACCGAAAACCTCTTAGGGCCCCGTACCTATATCATCAATGCGCCAGCCGGTGGTCGGAGTTTCCCGCCGCAGGGTAATAAAACGAATCTGGCGGCCGCTGTCGTAGCTGATGACACGCCTGACGTTGATGTCTACTTCCACCACGTATTTCTTAACATCCGCCTGCTCTGACGACGGATCATGGTAGGGCTGTATACGGATCACTTTGGCCCGGGTGATGTTGTTTATTTCGTCGGCATCATTGGTAGCGTAGGAATAATTATAGAGGCGGTTGTTGTCCATGTTGCGGAACAGGTAACTTACCAGGCGCCGGCGCGTTTCCGTGGCATGAGCCGTACGGGGATCTTTGTTGTCTATGGCTTCGTAGTAGGTCTCAATAACTTTTTCCGGCGTCATCTGGCTGATCAGCTTCTCCTGGGGGTTATCATGGTCAATATACTGGTCTACCCACTCGCCCCAGGTTTTGCCGGTGATTTCCTCCAGCCGCCGGCCTTTAAGGGAACAGGCAAAGGCATAGTGCCGTCCGGCATCAAGCCAGGCTCCTATTATTTTCGGACCATCTTTAACAATAACGGCCCGGTTAGCCTCCTGGCGGGGAGCCATGAAAGCCGGCAGGGGCTCTTCGATTTTATAAAGGTTAACGGTGACGCTTTTACCCAGGTAGGGGCTGAGATCGAGGCCCACATCCTTACTCAGTTCATTGTTATAGGCATAGTAAAGGGAAACGGGATATTCCCCCGATTCATGGATAAACCTTTCGGGGAGGCGGCCGTTATAGCTTTTAATTTTATAGAAAACAGTCCACCCGTACTGTTTTAGAAAGGCGGCATCGGCCGGGTCGATGTCACTGGAGGCATCGGGGTATTCGGCCAGGGGAGCCAGTTTTGCGGCAAACTCCGCCGGTACCTGGCGCCAGCCGTCTTCCAATTTCAGGTAACCGGGGTTGTTATCTTGATGCCAGTAAGGATATTGCTTGCTGGCGATGGTTTCACCGTTTCTTATGTATTTGAAGGCAAGATAGTCCTTGCTGCCGTACCAAGATTTAGGTGGCGGGTCAATTTTGGGCAGCGGGCCGAGGAGATGTAAAAAGCGCTGGGTCAGTTGCTTGTCGACAAGGTTAATAACCTGGCGGGGTTCTCCGCCTGGCTGCTGGGTTACATAAAACTCCAGGCCGGTAATCTCATCCTTAAATTCATTAAAGGTAGCCGCTGTCTCTTTGCGGGTCTGGCAACCGCCCAGGATCAGGATGATGAAAACAGCCGCTAGAGATATGGATAAACCTCTCCGCATATATATTCTCCTTTATTTAGAATACCTATCATAAATTATAGACGTATTTTCCCAAATTAAGGTTCCCCACGGGGAAATAAGAATTATACTTTACCTGGAGCTATTGTACACCCAAAGCCGGAAGGTGCAAATAGTTTTTTACGATAAAAACCTTGACCGTGCTTTCTCGGAAATTTACAATTAAATATAGTTGTCCGAGGTGGAGAGTATGCGGGTACGTTATAAATTCTGGCTGGAAGACGGTGAGCATATTTTTGGCGAGGGCCTCTTTGAGCTTCTGCAGGAGATTGACCGGCGGGGTTCCATTAACCAGGCGGCCCGGAGCCTCAACATGTCCTACCGTCAGGCCTGGGGTCAGGTTAAAAAGGCGGAAGGCCGGCTGGGGGAAAGGCTCCTCTCTACCCGGGTGGGAGGTGAGACGGGAGGCGGAGCCGAATTAACGCCTGCCGGCAGGTGGTTTTTGCAGCGTTACAAGCAGTTTAGGCGCGATGCTGGGGAGGCCATTGAAGCAGCTTTTCAACGTCATTTTGGTTAATTTTTTTATACCAGCGCTATGCTGGGATAAACATAATGAGAGGGGATACATAATGGGAAAAATTACAAAATGTACCGCTGCCTTACTCGCCTTGGGTTTCCTCCTGGTAGTCGTGACAGGCGGTTGCGGCCGGGCTGTCAGGCAGGAAAACAACCAGCCTGCCCCTGTGTCCAATAAGGATACTGCTCAAGGGCACGCCAAAAAAGACCTGATTCTGGCAACCACTACCAGTACCATGGACAGCGGCTTACTCGATGTCCTGATCCCAATATTTGAGCAAAAAACTGGCTATACCGTTAAGCCCAATGCCGTCGGTTCGGGACAGGCCCTGGCCATGGGCGACCAGGGCAATGCCGATGTGCTCCTCGTCCACGCCCCGGCGGCCGAAATGGAGCTGGTAAAAAAGGGGACGGTTATTAACCGCCAGCTGGTCATGCATAATGATTTCATTGTTGTTGGCCCCCCCGGTGACCCGGCCGGGATTAAAGGGGTCAAAAAGGCGGCGGATGCTTTTAAGGAGATTGCCGCTAAACAAGCCATCTTTATCTCCCGGGGCGACGATTCCGGCACCCATAAGATGGAGAAAAGCCTCTGGCAGGCAGCCAATATTAAACCGGAAGGTAAATGGTACCAGGAGGCCGGATCCGGTATGGGGCAGACCTTAAACATCGCATCTGAAAAAGGCGGCTACACCCTGACGGACCGTGCCACTTACCTCGCGTTGAAGAAGAACCTTAAACTGGACATCATGGTGGAGGGCGATAAGGCTTTGCTGAATATTTACCATGTCATGCAGGTGAACCCGGATAAATTCCCGGGGATGGCCATTAACAGCGAAGGGGCCAGCGCCTTTGTGGACTTCATGATAGCCCCGGAGACGCAGAAGATCATCGGCGACTTTGGCAAAGATAAATTCGGCCAGCCCCTCTTCTTTCCCGATGCCGGTAAAGATGAAAATACCCTGGGCCAGTAAGGGGATAAACTGTGGATGTAGTCTGGCAGGGATTGGTACAAGCCTTCTATTTACTAATTAGCCTGGACCCTGGGGTTATTGAAGTGGTAGCCCTGACCCTCAAGGTTTGTGGCCTGGCTACCGCCGTTAGCGTTTTCCTGGGGGTCCCCGTGGGCACTTTCCTGGCTCTGAAGGAATTTCCCGGCCGCCGGCTCATCGTCAGCCTGGTCAATACCGGCATGGGCCTGCCGCCGGTAGTCGTTGGTCTCTGGGTGAGTTTTCTCCTCTGGCGCAGCGGCCCCCTGGGCCGGCTGGGGCTCATTTATACCCCGGCAGCCATGGTAATTGCCCAGGCATTTATTGCCGCCCCCCTGGTAACCGGCCTGACCATGGCTGCCATCCAGCAGTTGCCGGTCAAACTTAAGACCCAGGTCCTGGCCCTGGGGGCTTCACCGAGGCAGTTTTACTGGACCCTCATCAAAGAAGCCCGCCTGGGCATCCTGGCGGCCATTATTGCCGGTTTCGGCGCGGTTATTTCCGAGGTAGGGGCAGCAATGATGGTTGGCGGGAACATCATGCACCAGACCCGGGTCCTGACCACGGCCACGGTAATGGAGGTGTCCAGGGGACATTTTGATATTGCCATGGCCCTGAGCTTTATCCTCCTGGGCCTGGCCTTCAGCATCACAGTCCTCCTGACCCTTTTACAGCAGAGGACGCGGGTTGTACCGGACGGCAGGAAGAATTTATACCGCGGGGGGAAGTTCGATGGGTATCAGCATCCGGGCTGAAGGACTGCGGGTCAGCAAGGGCGGGCGTGAGGTTCTGGCCGTTGATAACCTGGAAATCGGTCGGGGAGAGGTATGGGGCCTTATCGGCCCCAACGGTGCCGGTAAAAGCACCCTGCTCCAGGTCCTGGCCTTACTGGAAGAGCCGGATAGCGGCAGCATTTTCTTCGATGGGCAAAAAATCGATTACCACCGGGCTCTCTCCTGGCGCCGGCAGTTGGCGGTGGTTTTCCAGGAGGCCTTGTTACTGGATACGACAGTCTTTAACAACGTAGCTGTGGGCCTGCGTTTCCGGGGTATTCCCTGGCCGGTAGTAAAGGAGCGGGTTGAACGCTGGCTGGAAGTTCTCCGGATCAGCCACCTGGCCGGCCGGCCGGCCAGGCGGCTTTCTGGCGGTGAAGCCCAGCGAGTCAGCCTGGCCAGGGCTTTTGCCCTGGAGCCGCGGGTCCTTTTCCTGGATGAACCCTTTGCCGCCCTGGATGCTCCCACCAGGAGCGCCCTGCTGGAAGAACTCCACCTTATCCTGCGGCAGACGAGGATTACGGCCATTTTTGTTACCCACGATTTTACCGAGCTGCCTTTCCTGGCGGACCGCGTGGCGGCCCTCCAGGGGGGGCGAATTGTCCAGAGCGGTAGCCCGGAAAATATTCTCCGACAGCCGGCCAGTGTGGAGCTGGCAGCCTTTGTCGGCATTACCAACCTCCTGCCGGGTGAAGCGCGCTTAAACGGCAGCGGCCCCGTCCAGGTCCGCCTCCAAGGGGGGATGACCATCCTGGCCGGTACGCGCGTGGGTGGGCGGGTGGTAGCCTGCCTGCGGCCGGAAGAAATAATTATTCAGGGTGTTAATGCTGCTGTGCCACTGGCTAACAACCTGCGGGGGCGGATCAAGCACATTATACCCCAGGGGGGCCTGTATCGGATTGAACTCGACTGCGGCCTGCCTTTGGTGGCCCTGGCCGGGGCTTCCCAGCTGCGCCAGGGCTGCCTGCAGCCTGGAGGAGAAGTTCTGGCCACCTTCCCGCCGGAAGCCGTGCACCTGATTCCGGCGTAGTCGGCACTGCCGCATGTCATTGCCCCTTGACCCGCCGTACTTTATTGTAAGGAAACTGCAAATAAATAAGACCCTTATGCCACTAACGCGGCACCAGCAGAAGGATGAAAATAACGGGCAGGCATTTGTTTGGAGCGAGCAAAAACAATGCTAGCCTGGAGCGAAGTTATTTTCAGGGTAGAAATGCAGGTAGCGGGGAAACAGCGTCTTTTTTTGGCCTGACTGGTTGTTTACGAAGATTTGTTTTACTAACTCTTGCAGGCTTTTAATTAACTACGCTATAATAGGCGCGAAAGGCGGTGAGGGCAGTGCCCAAGGTGCTGATTGTTGATGATGAACCGGCGATCCTGGAGCTGGTATCCTTTAACCTGCAACAGGCGGGTTTTACTACCGTCACGGCCAGTGACGGAGCGGAGGCCCTGCAAAAGGCGGCCAAGGAAAAGCCGGATCTTATTATTTTAGATGTAATGTTACCTAAAGTGGACGGCTTTGAAGTCTGCCGCAGCCTGAGGGCCAGGGGCAATACCCCCATCCTTATGCTTACAGCCCGCCGGGAAGAGATAGATCGGGTCCTGGGGCTGGAACTGGGAGCCGATGATTACCTCACCAAGCCCTTCAGTCCCCGGGAGCTGGTGGCCCGGGTACGCGCTATATTGCGACGGGCGGCAGAAAACATGCGCCAGCCGGACGAAATCATCACCATCGGTGATGTGGTGATTAACCCGGCCAGCCATGTGGTCACGGTAAAGGGTAAACCCGTAGATTTGACCCTGAAGGAGTACCAGCTCCTGCACCTGCTGGCGGAAAACCGAGGGCGGGTTTTCAGCCGGGAAGCACTGCTGGAACGCCTCTGGGAAGGTGAATATTACGGCGATACACGTACCATCGATGTTCATATCCGCCATTTGCGGGAAAAAATAGAAGAAAACCCCAGCAACCCGCAATACATTCTTACCGTCCGGGGTGTGGGGTATAAATTTCGCGATTAATTAGCGGTCGTGTCGGGGAGCTTCTTTGACCTTCATTGTTGCCTGGGTAAGGGCGCGGTAAATATCGGCCCGGTGCTGGGCTTCCAGCATGGCCAGTTTGGAGTAAATTGCGCCTTTTTCCCGGACTGCATAACGGGGCGGCAACTGGTTTAAAGCCAGGGCTACTATATCGAGACGACAGGTGTCACAGCGGCAGGCTTGAGGCTCTTGGTCCAGGACCTGGTCCAGCAGCTCCCATACACAGTCCTCCATATAGTTCTTTAAAAAGAGTTCTTTGGCCATTGGCTTCTCTTTCCACCTTTCAACCGGCAATTATGTTTTTGCTTTTAGCCTAAATAATATTCGCCTTAACCATTTTCCTTCCTTCTTTTCCCCTGGATTTAAATATTAAAATAACGCGACTATTACTGGTATACCTACTTGCCCCTCTGGTGAGAATAGCTGTAGTCCTCAAAAGAGGAATTAGCGTTGCAATGCCTAATAATACCTAATAATTACTTGGCAAAAAATTTAATTAAGGAGATGCCTTTTTTTGGATGCCCTGAAAGTGCGGGCTTATGGTAAAATAAATCTGACCCTAAAGGTCCTTGACCGCCGGCCGGACGGTTTCCATAACTTAAGCACCATTTTTCAGGTTATTGCCCTGCAGGATACCCTGACCTTCAGCCGGTGCCCTGAGGGTATTAACCTTGAAGTTAAGGGGGCA
Organism: Moorella sp. E308F; assembly: GCF_006538365.1. Taxonomy (NCBI): domain Bacteria; kingdom Bacillati; phylum Bacillota; class Clostridia; order Neomoorellales; family Neomoorellaceae; genus Neomoorella; species Moorella sp. E308F. The sequence continues at coordinate 802,408 of NZ_BJKN01000001.1, forward strand.
CCTCTTCCGGCCGGTCCCGACAACCTGGTTTACCGGGCAGCCGCCTTACTTCAACAGCGGTATGGTTTTCCGGGTGTGCGCATTACCCTCACTAAAAGGATTCCCCTGGCGGCTGGCCTGGCCGGGGGCAGTAGCGATGCGGCGGCGACGTTACTGGGGCTTAATTACCTGTATAATCTGGGTCTGACACCCGGGCAGTTAGCCCGGGAAGGGGCCAGGCTCGGGTCGGATGTACCTTTTTGCGTCCTGGGAGGCACGGCCCTGGGCCGGGGCCGGGGGGAGGAATTATATCTTTTACCGCCGGCTCCCAGGCTCTGGCTGGTACTGGTGAAACCTCCCTTTGGCGTCAGCACGGCAGCTGTATATCAGGGCTGGGATGCCGCCCCCTCCCGGCAGAACCCGGAACCCCCTGATGAGGAAAAGGCTCTGGCGGCCTTAAGGGCTGGTGACCGGGAGCAGCTTGTAAGGGCGCTGGGCAATGACCTGGAGATAGTGACCTGCCGGCTGTACCCGGAGGTGATGGCCATTAAATTAAGCCTTGTGGCCGCCGGGGCGGAACGGGCTGTCTTGTGCGGCAGCGGCCCTACGGTCTTCGGGGTGGCTCCCGACCGGGAGACGGCCATTAACATTGCTTCCCGGCTGCGGCAAACTTACCCGGAGACAATAGTAACCTGCACTTTATAGGAGGGGCCGCTTGAATGAGCTGAGGGCAGAGGCGCTCTGCCATGGTTCTGGACGAAGTTTTGCGAGGGGGGGTATATTTGGTAAACGGCTATGACAAAGGTGGTACAATGAAGAATCTCCTCAACGGGAAACTGGAAAACTATAAACCCTTACGGGAAATAGTGTTTGAGGCTTTACGGGAAGCCATTATCAACGGCCAGCTAAAAGCCGGCGAAAGGCTTATGGAAGTCCAGCTGGCGGAAGAAATGGGTGTCAGCCGGACTCCTGTCAGGGAAGCAATTCGCAAGCTGGAGCTGGAAGGTTTCGTCGTCATGGTCCCCCGCAAGGGAGCTTATGTGGCCGACCTTTCTACCAAGGATATTGCCGATGTTTTTGAGATTCGTTCCGCCCTAGAGGCCCTGGCCGCCGCTCTGGCCTGCGAACGTATTACGGAAGAAGAGTTGGAAGAACTGGAACGCCTGTTAATAAAAGTAGCTGATTGTGTAGCGGCCGAGGACCTGGAGGCCCTCATTGTGGTTGACACCCAGTTCCATGATGTCCTGTACCGGGCCAGCCGTAATGACCGCCTGGTACAAATTATCAATAACCTGCGGGAACAAATCCAGCGTTTCCGTACCACCTCCCTGGGAACGCCGGGCCGGATGCGGGAAACCCTGGAAGAACATAAACAACTGGTGGAAGCTATTACCGCCCGCAACGTGGAACTTGCCAGGCGCCTAGCCCAGGAACACATCGAAAATGCCGAGAATCGGATGATGGAGGCCATCCGGGAAGAAATGCGTGCCAGCAGCAGCCCTAAAAATAAAAGAGGGGGTTAAAGGTTGGAGGTAGATGCTGTTATCCTCGCCGGGGATCAAGAAGGCCGGTCCCTGTTACCTGTTGGTTCTCGGCCCATAATTGCCTGGGTGGTGGAAGCTCTCCTGGCTTCGGGCCGCATCCGCAGACTGGTAGTTGCCGGTCCGCCGGAACTTGCTTCGGCCCTCCCTCCTGATGTTACCCTTGTCCCTGCGGGGCGGACGGCTGTAGACAGCGCCTTGAACGGGGCGGCAGCCTTTCCGGAAGCCGAATGGCTGCTTCTGGTTACTGCCGATATTCCCTTGCTGAAGCCCGAGGCAGTCAGGGACTTCCTGGACCGTTGCCGGGAACGGCCGGCCGATTTTTATTACCCCATCGTCAGCCGGGAATGCAATGAGGCCAGCTACCCCGGGGTAGAGCGCACCTATGTCCGCCTGCGCGATGGAACTTTCACCGGCGGCAATATGGTTTTAATTAAGACCTCGGCCTTACTTACCTGTGCCCGCCGGGGCCGGGAACTGGTAAGATTGCGCAAGAGCCCCCTGGCTTTAAGCCGGCTGATAGGTCTTAAGTTTATAGTAAAGTTTTTAACGCACCGCTTAACCATTGCCGAGGCAGAAAAGCATTTCTCCCGCCTGCTGGGAGCCCGGGGGGTAGGGATAATCTCCCCGTATCCCGAAATCGGTATTGACGTTGATAAGGAAAGCGACCTGGAACTCGCCAGGAGGGTTTTAGGCAGTAGGCCGAAGGAGTTTTTCGTAGAGGGCTAACGTCTCCCCCTACGAAACAATGAAAATTTATTGGGTGTTATGATGGGGACATATCCCTACCAGAAGGCACCGTTTTTGGCAGAACCCTGATTTGGAGGAGATCCAATGGCCGAAACAGTTGCCGTTATCCTGGCCGCCGGCCAGGGGAAACGGATGCATTCCCGGCTGCCCAAGGTGCTCCATCGTGTAGCCGGGCGCAGTCTTTTAGAACACGTCCTGGCGGCAACCAGGGAAGCCGGCATCGAGGATAACATCATCGTCATAGGCCATGGGGCCGGGGAAGTCAAAGCAGCCCTGGGAACGGAGCAGAAATACGCCTTCCAGGAGCAGCAACTGGGCACCGGCCATGCCCTGGCCCAGGCCCGGGAGGCTGCAGGGGAAGCTGCTACTATTCTGGTCCTATGTGGCGATACCCCCCTGATCAGGCCGGCTACTTTAACCGGGCTGTTACAGCAGCACCGGGATACGGGAGCCGCTGTTACAATCCTATCGGCCAGGATTGCCGATCCCACCGGCTACGGCCGCATTATCCGCGACGGGCAGGGGCGGGTCAAGGGTATAGTCGAAGAAAGGGATGCCACCCCGGCCGAGAAGGCGATTAATGAAATCAATACCGGTATTTATTGTTTTGCTGCCGCCTTTCTCTGGCCGGCCTTGACCCGGTTAAAACCTGATAACGACCAGGGTGAATATTACCTTACCGACGCCGTGGCCCTTGCCGTAAGCCAGGGACTCCGGGTCGAGACGCTTGTTGCCGGGGACGCCGAGGAGGTCCTGGGGGTCAATGACCGCGCCCAGCTAGCAGCAGCCGGGGCCGTTTGGCGGCGCCGGATCAATGCCGCCCATATGCAGAGCGGAGTAACTATCATCGATCCGGAAACGACTTATATAGACGTCACGGTAACCATTGGCCGGGACACAATTATTTATCCGGGTACCTTCCTTGAGGGGAATACTATTATTGGTGCCGGATGCTGCCTGGGCCCCGGTACTACCATTCGGGACAGCCAGGTAGGTGATGGTAGTACCATAATCCACGCCCTAGTCCTGGAAAGCACTATTGGCCCGGGCTGCCAGATAGGCCCTTTTGCTTATTTGCGGCCGGGGACTATCCTGGAAGCAGGCGTTAAGGTGGGAGACTTTGTCGAAATTAAAGCTACGCGGGTTGGCCGGGGTTCCAAGGTGCCGCACCTGACTTACCTGGGTGATGCTACCGTGGGTAGGGAGGTAAATATAGGCGCCGGGACCATTACCTGCAATTACGACGGCCGGCAAAAGTGGCCGACGATTATTGAAGACGGGGCTTTCATTGGCAGTAATACCAACCTGGTTGCCCCCGTCAGGGTAGGGGCCGGGGCCCTGATAGGTGCCGGCTCTACCATTACCGAAGATGTACCGGCCGGGTCCCTGGCCCTGGCCCGGGAAAAGCAGGTTAATTTACCCTCCAGGGGTAAAAAAGGCGAAGAAAAAAGGCAGGAAAAAAGTTAAAAAAGGCGAAGTAAATACAGCGTTAAACCTTTCCCCTGGAACCTGGAGGTTATTAAAAAGAAAATGGAAACAGAGAGCGCACGTTTAAAAATCTTTAGCGGCAATGCCAACCCCGAGCTGGCCCGGGAGATTGGCGCCTACCTGGGCGTACCTCTGGGCGCGGCCAAGGTTAGCCGTTTCAGCGATGGTGAAATCAGTATCGCTATCGATGAGAGCGTTCGGGGCGAGGATGTCTTTGTCATCCAGCCCACCTGTGAGCCCGTCAATGATAACCTGATGGAACTTTTAATCTTGATTGATGCTTTGCGGCGTGCTTCAGCCTGGCGCATTACAGCGGTGGTACCTTATTATGGCTATGCCCGCCAGGAACGCAAGACCCGGGCCCGGGACCCCATCTCGGCCAAGCTGGTAGCCAATTTGATTACTGCTGCCGGTGCCGACCGGGTACTGACCATGGACCTCCATGCGGCGGCCATCCAGGGTTTCTTTGACATCCCGGTTGACCACCTGACGGCAGTACCAATACTTGCCGATTATTTCAACAGTAAGGGCTTTGACCGGGCTATAGTCGTCTCTCCGGACCTGGGAGGGGTGACCCGGGCGCGAAATTTTGCCGAACGCATCGGAGCCGAAATTGCCATTATCGACAAGCGGCGTCCGGCACCCAATGTGGCTGAGATTATGAATCTCATCGGTGATGTTAAAAATAAAACGGTCATCATGATCGATGACCTCATCGATACGGCGGGGACCATTTGCCAGGGGGCCGGGGCTTTAATGGAGCACGGCGCCAGGGCTGTGTACGCCTGCTGTACCCACCCTGTACTTTCCGGGCCGGCCCTGGAACGCCTGGCCGCAGCACCGCTGCAGGAAGTAGTCGTTTGCAATACCATTCCCGTACCGGAAAGCAAGGAAATGGCCCGGCTGCGGCGCCTTTCAGTAGCCCCCCTCCTGGGCGAAGCCATTATCCGCATCCACAAGGACCTGTCCGTCAGTAAACTTTTCGATTAGTTCCTATCCTCGGGGGGCGGATCGCCGTTTTTTTTGCGGCTAAAGGGCAGGCGTTGGCGGTAACGGTTAAAGACCTCCGCTGCCCGGCGGGTAACCCCGCAGGCGTCCTGGAAAACTTTGGCGGCACCGGCGGAGGTTTCCTGCCATTTGACGTTTAACAGGCCCCCGGGTTTCTGGAGGAATTCTTCGGCCCCTGCCCTGGCTATCAGGGCGTCGCGACCGCAGGTGATGATTTGAGTGGTTTCGAGGCTCCTGGTTCCATGGAGGAGGCCGCTTTTAATATCCAGGTAATAAATCTTGCCGTCCTGGGGGTCGAAACGAAAGTCATCTACGGTACCCATGACGGTACCATCCTCTGTAATAACCCTGGCACCCAGCAGGGGGAGGGGATGTTTGGCCAGGACTTCCAGTTCTGGCAGGGAACTTAATTTCACTACGGCACTGGCCTGGTCTACGGTGACGGCATGGTTACCGACGCTTTTAACATGGCTATAAGGGATTACCGGTTGCTCCTTGAACCATCCTTTACGGTCAACAGTGAAAGCAGCAATGATCATTTTTTGCTGGTCAATTAAGAGGCGCTTGATGCGCCCCAGCTGGTGGCCGTCGGCCAGGCTGACTACGGGCATACCCATGAGCTTCTTGCTGGTATAAAACATCCTTCTCACCTCCCGGCTTATAACATGCTTATTCAGCCGGCAGGGGGTTTATGCTGTTTCCAGGTAGGCTAAACTTAAATACTGAAAGGAGTTGGGAATATGCAAACCCAGACACTGTTTGTAGAAGTGCGGCCTGACACTGGTAAACAGACGGCCAGGCGTTTACGCCGGCAGGGTAAATTACCTGGGGTTATTTATGGGAAAAAAGCCGGTAATATACCTCTGGCCATTCCCCTGAAAGAGCTGGAACGGCTTCTCGCCCGGGAAGGGGAAAATGCTTTACTGAAGGTAATCGTCACCGGGAACGGGAAAGAAAAAGAATTTGCCGCGGTAATCAGGGAGGTTCAGCGTCACCCCATCAAAGGTGTAATTACCCATGCGGACCTTTACCAGATCTCCCTGGATGAAAAAATCAGGGCTACTGTACCGGTCATCCTGGAAGGGGAAGCTAAAGGTGTGGAACAAGGCGGTATCCTCCAGTACGGCTTGCGGGAGGTAGAGGTTGAGGGCCTGCCCGCCGACCTGCCGGAGGTTATAACTATTAGTAACCTTGGCGTGGGAGAACACCTGGAGGTGGCTGACATTAAAGCACCGCCGGGGGTAAAAATTCTTTCCGAACCGGATGCCGTAATTGCCACGGTGGTAAGTACCCGGGCCGTGGAAGCTGAAGAAGGCGCTGGAGCGCCGGTGGGAGAAGGAGAAACACCGGTAGCGGAATAAGCCGGTGAAGACAACTGGAGTTGGGGGCGCTAATTTGCCGGTGCAGATGGTGGTGGGCCTGGGCAATCCCGGGCTCAGTTATGAGGCGACCCGGCATAATGCGGGTTTTATGGTCCTTGATCTCCTGGCCGACGAACTGGGAATTGACTTTAATTCCAGCCAGCACCAGGCGCTCATCGGCCGGGGGATGGTCGGGGAAAGGCGGGTCCTCCTGGTCAAACCCCAGACCTATATGAATAATAGCGGTCGGGCCGTAGCCCCCCTGGCGCGCTGGTACGGTATCGCCCCGGCTGAAATGGTAATTGTTCACGATGACCTGGACTTGGCGCCGGGGCGGATGCGTATCAGGCCTGCGGGCAGTTCCGGGGGGCACCGCGGTTTGCAGTCGATTATCAACGCCCTGGGGACTACGGCCGTACCAAGATTAAAAATAGGTATTGGCCGGCCTCAAGAGGGGCAAAATGTAGTTGACTATGTGTTACAGCCCTTCAGTGAAGATGACTGGGCCCTGGTGAGCCCGGTCCTCCTGAAGGCGGCCCGAGCCCTCCGTTTCCTCCTGGAAGGAGGGGAACTGGAGGAGGCCATGAATCGTTTTAATATTAAACCATGATTTTTCTTCAAACCTTAATGGCAGGCCTTCTGGCGGCCCTGGTAGCCTGGGGGGTTAATTACGTTCTCCTGGGGCTGAGGTTGAATAATAGAGCCATCCTCGCTTTTATAGGGCCCTTTGGGGAAGAGACCCTAAAGACTGGCCTGGGCCTTTTGACAGGGGCTTCCCTGGCCGGTGTGCATGCCGTGTTTGGTTTCGCTGAAGCCGCCTGGGAGCTGGCCAGTACATCTCCGGCCAAAAAACGTGGCAAGCTAAAACCAGCCCTGGCGGCTGTGGCAGGCCATTCTTTTTTTGGCTTGCTGGTATCCCTGGCTTTCGCTCGTTCCGGCCGGGCCGACGTAGCCCTGGCCACCGATTTCCTGGCTCACCTGGCCTGGAACCGGCTAATTTTAGCCCTGCATTAATTTTACAATACAATCAAAACTTGACTTCTTTCCCGGGGGCAGAATATAATAAATACCGGATGAGGAGTGTTGTGAAGAAAAGGCCCTGGAAAAGGGCCTTTTCTTAATCAACAAAGGCTTGTTTGCTGGTTGGAGTGCATATAAATGTATAATTATGGTATATTGCAAATTGTCAGAGATAGTTCTCAATTTCACAGCATAGTAAAAGGCTTGAACCAGGGCCTGGCGGAGCAACAGCTCTACGGACTCCCGGAAGGCCTAAAGGGGCTGTGGCTGGCAGCCATGCTCCTCGATTACCATCCAATCCTGGTGGTTACAGCAGGGAGCGATGAAGCCGGGCGCCTGGTAGCCGACATCGATTCCTTCTGGCCGGGTTCAGGCACCTGCTTTCTACCGGCGAAGGAACTCCTTCCGGTAGAGGTATACGCCCACAGCCCGGAACTGGAGGGCCAGCGCCTTAAGGCCCTGACGGATATGGTCGGCGGGCGGATGCGACTCCTAGTGGTTCCGGTGGATGCTTTGCTCCAGAAGCTGCCGCCGCCGGAAATTTTAAAGGAGGCCCTTCTCTCCCTGGAAATCGGCCAGACCATTAATCGCGAGGCTCTCCTGGAGAGGTTAATTGCCCTCGGTTACCGGCGGCAGGAAGTAGTCGAAGCCCCAGGCCAGATGGCCGTCCGGGGGGGCGTTATTGACATCTATCCCCCGGGTGCCGGGGAACCGGTACGTTTAGAATTATTTGGCGATGAGATTGATTCTCTTCGTTTTTTTAATCCGGATACCCAGCTGTCGGTGGCAGAGACGCGGGCCGTAACCATCGGGCCGGCCCGGGAGGTTCTCCCTCCCCAGGATATAAAGCCCGGGCTGGAGGCTTTGCAGGCCGAGTTTTCCCAGACCTATACTGCCTTGCGCAACCGCCAGCCCCAGGCAGCCCGGGAGTTAAAAGAGAGAATCCAGAATTTAATGGCCCGGCTGGAGATGGGAGACTGGCCGGAAGGTATTGACCAGCTCCAGGCCCTTTTCTACCCGCGTCTGGCCACCCTTTTCGATTACTTCTCGCGCCCACCCCTGGTGGTTCTCGATGACCCGGCACGTTTGCAGGAAGAAATGCGCCGGCGGGAACAGCAACGCTTAGGGGTTTTTACCGAAATGCTGGCCGGCGGCCTGGCTTTACCCTCCCAGGGGGAGGCCTACCTGGAAACGGATGAATTGGAGCGTCTTTTCAGTTGCCACCAGCGCCTCTATTTTTCCCTCTTACCCCGGCGGGCGCCGGGGACCAGCCCCCGGCAGGCCATGGGTGTTGGCGCCCAGTCCATCCCGGCCTTTCAGGGGCGGATGAATTTATTGGTTGACGAACTCAGTCGCTGGCGGCGGGATGGCTACCGTACCATCTTTATGGTAGCCGACCCGGAGCGGATGGCCAGTTTGCGCCAGGCCCTGGCCGATCAGGGTATAGGCAGCCAGGTTCTGGATGAAGTGGCTGCCGTTCCCGGGAACGGGCAAATACTTTTTGTGTCCGGACGCCTGCACCAGGGCTTTTCCTGGCCCGAGATGCGGCTGGCGGTACTGGGGGACACGGAAGTTTATGGCGGGGTTAAAAGGCCGCGACGGCTCAAGGTGGCCATGGAAGGTAGCAAAATCACTTCTTTTAGCGATCTCCGGGAAGGTGATTACGTTGTCCATGTTCACCATGGCATTGGCCGTTACCTGGGCCTGAAGCAGCTGGAGGTAGGAGGTATTAAAAAAGACTACCTCCTCATCCAGTACGCCGGCCAGGACCGCCTCTATGTGCCCATTGATCAGGTTTCCCTGGTACAAAAGTACGTAGGGGCCGAAGGTCATGTACCGCGTTTGTACCGCCTGGGAGGCAATGAATGGCATAAGGTTAAGAGCCGGGTCCAGGAAGCTGTCCAGGCCATGGCCGAGGAATTGCTGGAGCTCTACGCCAAACGGGAGGCTATCCCCGGCTATGCTTTTTCACCCGATACGCCCTGGCAGCGGGAATTTGAAGAGGCCTTTCCCTATACCGAGACGCCGGACCAGCTCAAGGCCATCGCTGAGGTGAAGGCGGATATGGAGAGGCCCCGGCCCATGGACCGCCTTCTCTGCGGCGATGTCGGTTATGGTAAGACGGAGGTGGCCATGCGGGCGGCCTTTAAAGCCGTCATGGACGGCAAGCAGGTGGCCGTCCTGGTGCCGACAACCATCCTTGCCCAACAGCACTATAATACCTTTAAGGCACGCTTTGAGAATTTCCCGGTAAAGATAGCCGTCCTGAGTCGCTTTTGTTCACCCGGGGAGCAAAAGCGGGTTGTTAAGGCTTTAAAAAGGGGCGAGGTGGATATTGTCATTGGCACCCACCGCCTGTTGTCCGGTGATGTCTCCTTCAAGGACCTGGGTCTGGTCATCATTGATGAAGAACAGCGCTTTGGCGTGGCCCATAAAGAGAAGTTAAAGAAACTGCGTTACAGCGTCGATGTCCTGACCATGACGGCTACCCCTATTCCGCGCACGCTGCACATGGCCCTGGCCGGTGTTCGCAACATGAGCCTGATTGAAACACCGCCGGAAGACCGCTTTCCCGTCCAGACCTATGTGGTTGAATACAGCCCGGAGCTGGTGCGAGAGGCCATCCGGAGGGAACTGGACCGTGGCGGCCAGGTTTACTTTGTTCACAACCGGGTGGCCGATATTGATCGCTTCGCCTATCACGTCCAGCAGCTGGTACCGGAAGCCCGGGTGGGAGTGGGTCACGGCCAGATGGAGGAAAGGGAGCTGGAAAAGATCATGCTGGACTTTATCGAAGGCCGTTACGATGTGCTTGTCTGTACTACCATTGTGGAAAATGGCCTCGATATCCCCAACGTCAATACCCTAATTGTCGATGAGAGCGATAGTTTCGGCCTGGCCCAGCTTTACCAGCTCCGCGGCCGGGTAGGCCGGAGCAACCGCCTGGCCTATGCTTATTTCACCTACCGGCCGGACAAAGTCCTGGGTGAAGTGGCCGAAAAGCGCCTGGCTGCCATACGGGAGTTTACCGCCCTTGGCTCCGGGTATAAAATTGCCCTCAGGGACCTGCAAATCCGGGGCGCAGGGAACCTCCTGGGACCCGAACAGCATGGCCACATGCTGGCCGTGGGCTTTGATCTCTACTGCCAGCTCCTGGAGGAGGCCGTGCAAAAACTAAAACGCCAGCGTGGCGAAGCCGTACCGGAAACAAGACAGACGGCAGCACCGCCGGCGGCTCCCGTAGAATTAAGCGTGGATACTTTCTTAAGTGACGAGTATATCCCTGATGCCGCCTTGAAGATGGAAATCTACCACCGCTTAATGGCGGCCAGGGATTTAAACGAAGTCGAAGCTATTGCCAGCGAAATGGAAGACCGCTTTGGCCGACCGCCGGCCGCGGCGGAAAATCTTTTGGGCCTTGCCCGGGTACGCCTCCTGGCCCAGGAAGTTGGAGTAAGCAGCGTCCACCAGAAGGGCAGGGAAGTAGAATTGAATTTTGGTCAGCGTCACGACCTGCGGGGCGAAAGGCTGATGCACCTGACCAAGTATTTTCCCCGCAAGCTCTCTTTTTCATCTGCTGGCGGTTTGACCATCAAGGTGCGAACGGCGGGCCTGGACCAGCAGGGGTTGCTGGCCTTGCTGGAGGATGTCCTGACCAGGATTAAATACCTGGTCGCGGAAGCGGCGGGCTGAAGCAGCCGTGATGCTGGCCAACAGGGTTTATGTCGGCAGCCAGGTGACTGCCCGGGGGCGAATGGAAGCTTTCCGTAAATTTTAGTATTTGCCTGGGAGCCGGATTTTATCCATGGTACCAGTTATAGAAAAGGCAGGGAAAAAATGAATAAACCATCCGCGTGGATTATATACTAACATTGAAAGCTAATTCTTGAAAGGGTTACCCGGAAAAGGGTAAAGGGGGGATAGATAGCAGTGAAAGCAACAGGCATTGTACGGCGTATTGACGATCTAGGACGCGTGGTAATACCCAAGGAAATCAGGCGCACCCTGCGGATTCGCGAAGGTGATCCACTGGAAATCTTCGTTGATCGCGAAGGCGAGGTAATTTTAAAAAAATACTCGCCCATTGGTGAGCTTGGAGACTTTGCCAAAGAATACGCAGATTCGCTCCATGAAGCTATCGGGCATATAGCCTGTATTGCTGACCGGGACAACATTATTGCGGTGGCCGGTGCCCCCAAAAAGGAATTCCTGGATAAACCCATTGGTCCTGCCGTGGAAAAGGTCATGGAAGACCGGAAACCTGTCCTGATTAATTCCCCAACAGAAGAGTGGTTCCCCATTGACGGCGAAGGAGAGGCCTATAAATTTACTGCCGAAGTGATTGCTCCCATAATTGCCGAGGGCGATCCCATCGGGGCGGTAATTATCTGTTCCCGGGAGCCGGGTGTGAAAATGGGGGATATGGAGCTGAAGCTGGCCGAGACGGCGGCAGGTTTCCTGGCCAAACAAATGGAACAATAGCGCGGCGCCCAGGCGCCGCTTTTTTTTTGGCCGGGTGTTGTGGTACAATAAAACGGTATACTTTTCCTGTGAGGCGAGGTAGATGGCAGGCAAGGTTATTATCGCCGGCATGGGACCAGGTGACCCGGCCCAGGTGCCGCCGGCAGTCCTGGAGATCCTCAAAGGTGTGGACAAGATATACTTGCGGACAGGGCGGCATCCGGCAGTAGCGGCTTTAGAAGAGCGGGGATTGCAGTGGGAAACCTTTGATAGCTATTATGATCAGGCGGGAGATTTTGAGGAACTTTACCAGCTGATAGTTACTACCTTACTTAATGAGGCCAGAAACAAAGAGCTGGCCTACGTCGTACCGGGACATCCCCTGGTGGCCGAAAGGAGTGTAACCCTGCTCCTGGAAGCTGCCCCCGCATCCGGAGTAGATACCCGGGTAATACCGGCCATGAGCTGCCTGGATGCCCTGTATGCCACTCTGCGTCTTGACCCCACCCGGGGCTTAACTGTAACCGATGCCCTGACTTTGACGGTAGATGGACTGGACCCCGGCCTGGGACTTATAGTTACCCAGGTTTACAACCAGCGGATAGCCTCCGACACCAAATTGACCCTTATGGGCCTTTACCCGGATGAATATCCGGTAACGGTGATTCGGGGTGCCGGCCTGCCCGGGGAAGAACAGGTGGCAACGGTACCGCTCTATGCCATCGACCGTCTGCCCTGGATTGATCACCTTACCAGCATTTACCTGCCACCCTATCCGGAGGGGCGGGACCGGACCCTGGCGGGGCTGAAAGCCATTATGGCCAGGCTTCGCGGCGAAGGAGGTTGCCCCTGGGACCGGGAACAGAGTCACCAATCTCTTAAACGTTACCTTATTGAAGAAGCCTATGAAGTCCTGGAAGCCATTGATAGCGGCGATATGCATAAACTGTGTGAGGAGTTGGGAGACTTACTGCTACAGGTAGTCTTCCATGCCCGGCTGGCTGAGGAAACCGGCGATTTTACCCTGGCTGACTGCCTGGAAGCTATCTGTGCCAAGATGCGTCGCCGCCATCCCCATGTTTTTGGTACGGCTATTTTAAATACAGCCGGGGAGGTGCTGGCTCGCTGGGATCAAATTAAGGCGGCCGAAAAGAAAAGCAACGGGGAAGAGGAGCCTTCCGTATTAAGTGTACCCCGGGGCCTGCCGGCCCTCATGAAGGCCCTGAAGATTCAGGAGCAGGCAGCCCGGGTGGGTTTTGACTGGAGTGACGTAACCGGTGTTTGGGCCAAAGTAGAGGAAGAGTTGGAAGAATTAAGAGACGCAGTGGCCGGTGAAAAGCACCGGAAACAGGCTGCTGAAATGGGAGATGTGCTTTTCGCCCTGGTGAACCTGGCCCGCTGGCTCGGGGTGGAGCCGGAAGCTGCTTTACAGGCTGCTGTTGCTAAATTTATGCAACGTTTTCAGTATATCGAGAGGAGGGCCCGGCAAAAAGGACTGGATGTTGAAGGGCTTTCCCTGGCAGAGATGGATGCTTTGTGGGAAGAAGCAAAAAAAATCAAGGAAAATAATAGTTAATGCAGGAGATTGTTGGATTATAGCGAATAAATGTGAACAAGGGCATAACCGATAAGCAGGAGGGATGACAATTGAATAAGATGGATTTAGTTGCCAGCGTGGCAGAAAAAACCGATCTGACTAAAAAAGAAGCTGAAAAGGTAGTCAGCGCTGTACTGGCCAGCATCGAAGAAGCCCTGGCCCAGGGCGACAAGGTTCAGCTTGTCGGCTTTGGAACCTTTGAGATCAAGGAAAGAGCCGCCCGGGTAGGGCGCAACCCCCGGACCGGCGAGGAAATCGAAATTGCGGCCACGCGGGTGCCGGTTTTCAAACCCGGCAAGGCATTGAAGGAAGCTGTGGCCAAATAAATGCGGTGAGGGAAATCAGGCATCAGGCCTGATTTTCTGTTTGGAGGTCCATCATGCGCCTGGATAAGTTCCTGAAGGTCTCCCGGTTAATCAAGAGGCGGACTTTGGCCAAGGAAGTGTGTGACGGCGGCGGGGTAGAGGTGAACCGCCGACCGGCCAAGGCCGGTACAGAAGTAAAACCCGGCGATATTATAACCTTGAAGCTGGGCAACCGCTGGCAGACGGTAGAAGTGCTGGCCACGCCGGAAAGTATAGCTGCCGACCGGGCTAAAGAAACCTACCGGGTTCTGGCTGAAGGCAAAACTGAGACCGGCGAGCCCTAACTGGATGCATAGCCATGAATGCTTCCTGCTTATACTAAGGAAAAACCTGAAAGGCAGGAGCAAGCATGGCGTTAAGGCGTAAAGTTATAGCAGGTATAGTCGGGCTATTGTTCTTAAGCCACTTTCTGGGAGGTTGCCGGGCACCGGCCAGGCGACCGGCGGCCGAAGAACCCACCATCTCCCTTTATGTTAACCAGACCGGCGAGGTTAAAAGGTTAAAAATAGAAGAATACCTGCCCGGCGTAGTAGCGGCGGAAATGGAGCCCACCTGGCCCCTTAACGCCCTGGCGGCCCAGGCAATAATTGCCCGGACCTTTACTGTGAAAAAGATGCAGGAGGGCGGTGTCAAGGCCCACGGGACCGATGCCTCCACCAGCGTGGAGGAGTTCCAGGCTTACAACCCTGCCAGGGTCAACGATAATGTTCGCCGGGCAGTAGAAATGACCCGCGGCCAGGTAATAAAATATAAGGGGAACTACATCAATGCCTGGTTTTATGCTTCCGGCGGCTCCCGGACGGCTGCTTCAGCCGTAGAAGGGTTAAATTTCCGTCAAGAACCGGCACCGTACATCCAGAGTGTCCCTGACCCGGGAATGGCCATTACTACGCCGGAGAATAAAAGCTGGACGGCGACCTTCAGTACTGCCGAAGTGGCCGCGGCAGTAAGAAAAGTTACCGGCCAGGACCCGGGACCTATTACCTCGGTAAGTATTGCCGCCAAAGGCCCTTCGGGCCGGGCTACCCAGTTAAAGGTCGGTAAGCTTACAGTTGATGCCCCCGCCCTGCGCCTTGCCCTGGGCAATGACCGCCTGCGTTCGACCCTGCTGACGGGTATAACCGCCGGCAATGGTCGGGTAACCTTCAAGGGCGAGGGCTACGGCCACGGCGTGGGTATGAGTCAGTGGGGGGCCAAAGCCCTGGCCGAACAGGGCAAATCACCCCAGGAGATTATTAAATACTTTTTTAAAGATGTGGAGCTGGTCAAGGCCTGGTAGCCGGCCAGCTTTTTTATTACTTTTTTACCCTTCTCCTTCATAAAAATAAAGGAGGGGGGATGGCGTTATGGCCGACGGGCAGCACCAGCTCACCATTATCAACCGGCAAAAACTAGTTATCAGCGGAGTCCTCCATGTTCTTAATTACGATGAAGAAGAAATACTCGTGGAAACAACCATGGGACTTCTCTCTGTTAAGGGCAAAGATTTTAATATCAGCAATTTGAGCTTAGAGACAGGTAATCTTGAGGCCAGCGGTACCGTAAATAACCTTTGTTATAGCGAGGGAAAGGGCGCCAGGGGTAAGGGTTTGCTCCAGCGCCTGCTTAAATGATCCCTGTACTGGAGCAGTGGCAGATATTTCTGGCGCTGTGCGGGGCAGGGCTTCTGCTGGCTTTCGCCTTTGATTGTTACCGCGTCGGCCGCTATTTCTGGCGGCCGGAACGTTTGTGCACCCATATAGGCGATGCCTTGTTCTGGCTAATTTTTACCGTGCTAACCTTTATTTTGCTGATGCTAATTAACTGGGGTGAGATACGGGCCTATGTTTTCCTGGCCCTGGGCCTGGGCTTCGCTCTCTATACCGGTTTCTTAAGCCGGGGAACGCGCCGCCGGTTATACACTGGTGGGCGTCTCCTGGCCGGGATGATAGCCTCCGGCCGCCATTTTATAAGGCAGACATTTCTTATTGTTATTATTCCGGGGCGGCTGATTTTTAGGTGGGTAGGGTTCCCTGTCGCAGCCTTGAAACTTTTCCTGCGCCGCCATCACCCTGGTGGTCCGCCACCATAATTATTTTTACCACCGGGAGGATTTTTTCCCAGAAAGGCGAAATATAAATTTGTCCAATATTTGTCCACAACATGTGCATAACTTGTGGATAAACGTGGGGAAAATGGCGTGCAGATTGAGATTCGTGGAGCAGAAAAGCTGAGTTTCCGGGAACGCCAGGTGGTGGCTTTGAAAGAAATGGGCCTCAGCAATGAGGAAGTAGCGCGTCGCTTGAACTTGAGCACCAGCAGCGTGGCCACCCTTTACCACCGGGCCCGGACCAAAGGCTACCAGGTGGTAATTGTCATGCCCGGTGACGTCCTGGGGATATTTGCAGGTGAAGAAGATGGGTAAGGTAGTGCGATTTCCCAAAAAGCGTTCTCATTGGCCAGCTATTTTAGCGGCCATCATCGCAATCTATTTTTTATACTCCTTTATTCGTTTGGGCCTGGCACTGTACCAGACCAACCTCCAGATTAAGGCCTGCCAGGAACAGAAAGCAGTTTTAATGGCCGAAAGCAACCGCCTCCATGAGCAGATTAAAGAACTCCATAACGATAGTTACATAGAGCGGATGGCCCGGGAAGAATTGGGGCTTGTAAAACCCGGGGAAACAGTAATTATACCGGCGGTACCGGGCCAGGTGCGACCCTATATTCCTCCTCGCCCGGGGCAGCAATTTCGTGATTAAAATTCCTCCAGGTTATTGACAAATTTCTTAACTCTTACATATAATGTGATTAGCTTTAACGAGAACAGGAGGAATAACATTCGTATGTCCATTGCCGTGGGCACCGTAGTGGAAGGAGTGGTCAGCGGGATCACCAGATTCGGTGCCTTTGTTGAATTACCCGGTGGGCTCACTGGTCTGGTCCATATTTCTGAGGTGGCCGACACCTTTGTGAAAGATGTAAAGGATTTTATTAAGGAAAAGGACCGGGTAAAGGTTAAAGTCATCAACATTGACGAAAATGGTAAAATAGGCCTTTCTATTAAGCGTGCTGATCCCAATTATGACGAAAACCGGCGCGGGCGCCGCCACGGACGGGTTGCTGCGTCAGCTTCCTTTGAGGACAAGTTGGCTCGTTTCTTGAAGGAAAGCGACGAACGTTTACAGGATTTAAAGCGGCACACGGAAGCCAAACGTGGCGGCCGGGGCGCACGCGGATTTTGAGGCAAACCAGACGGGCACCTAGGGGTGCCCTTTATTTTGCAGGTGAGCTGGAATGACATGCTATGCAGCCCTGGATATTGGTTCTAATTCCGTCCGCCTGCTGGTGGGTAAGGTGCAGGGTACCTCCGTGCAGCCCTTGCGGACCGCACTCCGCAGCACCAGGCTGCTGGCCGGTGCAGTAAACGGGTGGCTGCAGGAGGAAGCCGTCCAGCGGACGGTGACAGCCGTCGCCGAACTGGCCGCCCTGGCCCGGGACTACCAGCCCCGGGATGTGGTATGCGTTGCTACCAGTGCCGCCCGGGAGGCCCGTAACCCGGAACTTTTGCGGGCCGGGGTGAGCGATGATGCCGGGCTGGACCTGATCATTATCGACGGCCATACAGAAGCCCGCCTGGCTTACCAGGGCGCCCTGGCAGGCTTTAAGGAGCCCGTCGCCAATCCGCTGGTAATCGATATCGGCGGCGGCAGTACGGAACTCAGCTGGCAGGATGAAGACCGGCTACAGCTGGTGAGCGTTAAGGTAGGTGCCGTGCGGGCCACGGAAACGGCCATGTCAAGGGTGGCTATGGAGACCATGCTGGCCCCTGTGCTCGCCCGAGCACGAAAAGTGCGGCCGGGGCAAATTATTGGAACCGGCGGCACCATAACTACCGTCGCCGCTTTAGAACTGGGGTTGGAGCATTATCAACCGGAACTGGTTCACGGTATGCTCTTAACTACTGAACAGGTGCAAAGCTGGCGCCGGCGTCTCGCGGTCATGCCCCTGGCAGAGAGACGGAAGCTTCCCGGCCTGCAGCCGGAACGAGCCGACATCATTGTCGCTGGCGTGACCATCCTGGAAATTATCCTCGCCGGACTGGTTGCAAGGGATGTGGTAGTTAGCGAGGCCGACCTCCTTTGGGGTTTACTGCTGGCCCGGGCTCGGGGGGAAAAGCTGGGAAAATATGATATCCCTGGCCCGGCTGGGGGCAGTCATTATGCCACCCATGGCCTTTTATTACCACCCCAGGACCGTTGACGAAGAGGTCAACCACCTGGCCAAAAACAATAAATTTTGTGAGGTAGAGGGAATTGCGACCGTTAACTTATATCGCCGGCAGGGGCCGGTATCGTATATTCTGCCGGGTATTCGCTACCAGGGAGGGCTATATAGCCCACCTTATGGGCGGTACCAGACCCCATGTAGGTGCTGTGGCCCTGGGTTTACCGCGGCCAAGCCTAAAAGAAAACTGCATGAGTGCCACCACTTCGGTATTAACCCTCCTGGGCCATAAGGATGATGAACTGGCCCGCCCGGCGGCAGCGAAGCTCGCGGCCGGTTTGAACGCGCCGGTGGTGGTAGTTGCCGGGGTGCATATAGATAGGGCCGTTCCTGAAGAGCTGGCTCGCCTGGAGGCTAATACCCGCCGGGCGGTGGAGGGTATCATCAAGGTCTGGCATCGGGAACTGCAAAGCCGAGGGCCCTCAAAGTAGTTATATCAGCCACTCCGGTGGCCTTTAAGCCATGGTGGAGCTGAAATTCCCTGACGGCCAGTTCCGTCATCAGACCGTAGTCGCCGTCGGTAGGGCCAAAAAGGTAAAACCCTTTTTCCCGGAGTCTGGCCTGCAGGGTTACTACTTCCGGTGAACCCGAACCTGGTTTCAAGGGACCGGTCGGCGGGATGTAGGGCCCTTTAACGATTACCGGAGTGCCTACAGGTAACCAGGAATAGATTTCTTCAATATCTTTGTTGTACATGCGAAAGCAGCCCGACGAGGCCGCCCAGCCGATAGACCAGGGACGATTGGTGCCATGGATGCCATAGTTACCCCACGGGACATTGAGGCCCATCCAGCGGGTGCCAAAGGCGCCGCCGGCCTCATAAGCTTTATCGGTAATTTTCCACTCCCCAACCGGCGAAGGGCTGGTATATTTGCCAATGGCCACGGGGTACTGGCGGAAGACCTGGCCCTCTACCAGGATGGTAAGGACCAGGCGATCGGTATCAACGATAACTATAAGGTTTTTACCCGGTGGCGGGGCCGTCCTGGAAGCGTTGCTGGAGTTTGCGGCACCCTGGGCCAGGGCCGACCAGGTTGCCGGGTCTACCTGGCCCAGAGGGGCTAACCCCCGGTCTTTCTGGAAGTTAACGACAGCCCGGTTGGTGGCACTGTCATAAACGCCGCTCATGGGGCCGATGTAATAACCAAGCTGGGCCAGGCGCAATTGGAGGTTGCTGACGTCCGGCCCGCGCATGGGGGGATGGGTCAGCTTTAACAACCGTTCTTCGTCGTAGCAGGGGCACGGTTCGTGGGCCCAGGCCGCTGCCGGTGCTATAGATAGCATTATAAAAATAAAGATGACCTGGAAAACTAGGAGCCAGGACAACTTGCGCTGCTGCAATGTATCTCCCTCACAGTAGCTGATTGTAGAGGTACCGTTTATGTCGGCGAACCCTTGAGGGTATTACCCCCGCAAATCAAATGGCGAACACCTCAAAGGTGACTGTCGCGTAATATAGTATTTCCCAGAACCGTTTTCCTTTACAGCCTTCACCTTGATAACTTGCACCGGGGGTTTAGCCGGCCAGGGTTAGGGGTACATTAATCGGGGAATAAAATAAAAAACTAGGGAAGGTTATTTTATGTGGTTGGCGCTTTTAATGGCACTGGTTTCAGGTATAGCCATGGCCTTTCAGGGCTCTCTAAATTCGGCCCTGGGAAAAATTATTGGCCTACTACAGGCTACCCTGGTCGTTCACCTCACGGCCACCCTGACAGTGATTATCCTTCTTTTTACCCCTTTAAGCGGCGGCAGTTTGAGTAAGTTGCTCCACTGCCCCTGGTACCTCTGGCTGGGAGGCCTCATTGGCGTTCTTATAACTTACGGCGTAGTGGCCAGCATCCCCAGGGTAGGCGTGGCCCTGGCCACCACGGCTATTATTGTCGGCCAGGTATCTACCGCCCTGCTAATTGATCATTTTGGTTTATTTGGCCTGGATAAAATGCCCTTTACCTGGTGGAAGGCCGCCGGCCTGGTACTCCTGGCTACCGGCGCCAGGCTGATGCTGAATTGAGCCGCCTACCCCTTGACAAAAGGGTAAGATTCAGGCATAATATCTTCTGCATGGCGGTGTAGCTCAGCTGGTCAGAGCATGCGGTTCATACCCGCAGTGTCGTAGGTTCGAATCCTACCACCGCTACCATTTTATGATCTGGCCCGTTAGTCAAGGGGTTAAGACACCGGTCTTTCAAGCCGGTAACAGGGGTTCGAATCCCCTACGGGCCACCAGTAAAACCACCCTGAAAAAAGGGTGGTTTTTTTGTCGAAAGATTGTCCGCCACCGCTGCCTGAAGATGACAAGATTTTAGCGGAAAAGGGCGTATAATAGTTGCCAGGTAATGGTAAAGGCGGTGGTTTTATGTCCGGCCAACCCGGAATTCATCCTTACCGGCGGGAAATCGAACTAACGGCGACAACCCGCCTGGGACTCGACTTTCTTTTCCTGGTGGCGGCATTTTTCCTGGCACGGGGGGTTTTGCTGGAGGAACTTTTCCCCTTTGGCCCGGCCTCAGTTATTACCGCCGCTGTGCGGCGGCCGCGCCTCCTCTGGCCAGTGGTCTTGATCAGCATGGCCGGCAGCTGGTTCAGCAGCACTGCTCCAGTCTACAGCCGCCTGTTCCTTTTTTTATTGCTGGGACTAATTTTTAGCCTTTATCCTGCTTTACGCCGGGGCAGTATCTTAACCCAGGCCACCCTGGCGCCGGCGACCATTATCCTGGTCAGAGGATTGAGCCTTACTCTCTGGCAGCCTTCCTTTTATGGCTGGATTCAGGTAATCTTTGAAGCCCTTCTGGCCTGGGGATTGAGCCTCGCGTTTCTCTATGCCTCCATAACCACGCGGCAGGAAGAGCGCCTCCTGGGTGGAGGTCTCTTCCTCGTGGGGGTACTCCTGGGCCTGCAGGAATGGCGTTTTTTTGATCTTTCCCTGCAGGGCGTGATTAGTCGCTATATCATCCTGCTGGTATCCCTGGCGGGCGGGCCGGGGGCCGGGGCGGCAGCCGGGGCGGCGGTCGGCTTTTTGCCCAGCCTCTCCCAGCTGGTGACGCCGGCCCTGGCAGGGCTTCTCGCTTTTGCCGGTTTAATTGCCGGTTCTCTAAAAAGCCTGGGCAAACCGGGGGTTATCAGCGGCTTCCTGCTGGACCACCTGCTTTTAGCCAACTATTTCCTTGGACAAGAAAGTGTCCTGGCGGCTTTAAAGGAAGGGGTACTGGTCGCCCTGGCCCTGGTAGCTACTCCTTCTTTCCTGATCAACAACCTGCAGAGATTCCTTGCCGCACCGGTAAGCACGCCGGCGCTTAAAGAAGACCACGGACGGCAGGAGGCATTAAGGAAGGCCTTGAAAAGCCTGGCGCGGAGCCTTAAATTTACCGGTTTTAAGGAAAGTCCCGAGGTTACCGTGCGCCAGGTAGCCCGGGCCACCTGCCGTGGTTGCCCGGCCGGCAAGGTCTGCTGGGAATTGGAAGGCGTGCAAATGGTAACCTTGCTGCAGGAACTATTACAAAAGGGAAGCCATGGCTGCCTGACAACAGCCGATATACCTGAATGGCTGGCCTCACGTTGCAGCCGTTGCCGGGAACTCCTGGCGGCGTTGATAAGCGAGGCCAGCAAAATGCAAGTCCTTCCAGCAGAGAACAGCCTGAATACCTGGCTGGCGGCCACCTTTGAAACCCTGGCGGCAATGCTGGTGGAAGGGAAGGCCAAAGCAGGGGTCGGGGAAGAGGAAGGAAGGGAATCACCGCGGTGGAAGCTCACCGTTGGGACGGCGGCTACGCCCCGCTACAAGGCAGATGTTTCTGGCGATGCCTGTTTGGTAGCCAACCTGGAACCCGGGAGGCAGCTTCTGGTCCTGGGAGACGGCATGGGCGCCGGGCGGGAGGCTGCTGAAACAAGCTCTACCGCCATCGAACTGGTGCGCGACCTGCTGGCAGCCGGCTTTACTCCGGAAAAGACCCTGCGGACCGTTAATATGATCCTCCTGTTAAGAACACCCCAAGAGAGCTTTACTACCTGCGATCTGACTTTAATCAACTGTGGTAACGGTACGGCTGAATTTTATAAACTGGGAGCGTGTCCCACCTTTATCCAACGGGATGGCCTGGTCAAAACCTTGAGCAGCCACTCTTTGCCGGTAGGGATCCTGGAAGACCTGCAGTTGGAACCCATGCGCGAAGAGCTGCAGGAAGGCGATTTGCTGGTCATGGTCAGCGACGGTGTCCTGGAAGCTCACCGGGACATAAACGAAAAGGAAAGATGGCTGGCTAAAGCTTTACAGCGGGTAGGCGATGCCCGGCCTCAGGAAATAGCCGACCGTCTATTAAAACAGGCACGGGCCCTCGTCGATGGTAAGCCTAGGGATGATATGACAGTCATGGTAGCCAGGATAGAAAGGACGGGCGTATAATGTATTTTAATTAAGGAAAAACTCACCAGATGAAGCAGGAAAAAGGCCCGTCATGCCGAAATAAAGGCGATATGAAGACCTTTGAGGGTGGACCTTTATGCTCGACCGGGTCCGGCAAACAGTACGGCGATACGGTCTCCTGGTACCAGGGGATAAAGTAGTGGTGGGGGTATCCGGGGGGCCGGATTCCCTGGCGCTGTTGCACAGCCTGCGGGCGTTACAGGATGAATTTGGCCATAGCCTGCATGTCGCCCATTTAAACCACGGGTTACGGCCGGAGGCGGCTGCCGATGCCGAATACGTTCGTAAACTAGCAGGGAGATGGGGCCTGCCGGTAACAATAGAGAGCCGGGATGTGGCTGCCTACCAGCGGGAGCACCGCCTATCCCTGGAGGAAGCAGCCCGGGAAGTACGTTACCGCTTTTTCCTGGAAGTTGCCGCTGCGGTCGGGGCCGGTAAAATTGCCGTTGGCCACCAGGCCGAAGACCAGGCCGAAACGGTTTTATTAAATCTCCTGCGGGGGAGCGGCCTGACGGGGCTTAAAGCTATGCTGCCCCAGCGCGGCCAGGTTATCAGGCCGTTGCTTTTTATTTCCCGGGCGGAAATAGAGGACTACTGCCGCCGGCATGGCCTTGAACCCCGCCAGGACTTTACCAACCGGGACGTCACCTTGCGGCGTAATAAAATCCGACACCAGTTATTGCCCTTCCTGGCCCGGGAATTTAACCCGGCCATTGTCCGAACCTTAAGCCGGACCGCCGTTATCCTGCAGGAGGAAGAAGAGATCCTGGCTAATCTGGCCGAAGAAGCCTTTACCAGGATAAAAATACGCCAGGAGCCCGGCTGCCTGGCCTTGGACCGGGAGAAGTGGATATCTCTCCCCCCGGGAATCCAGCGCCGCGTTTTACGCCTTGCGGCTACCTCCCTGGGGAGAAAGGTAAGCTTCGACCAGGTGGAAGGGGCCAGGGAAATAGCTTTCCGGGGTGGCACCATTACCTGGCCGGGGCATTTAAGGGTAGAGGCCGGGGGGGCGGAGTTAATCCTGCTGGTACCGGCAGAAAAGCAACAGGCCATAACTTTTTCCTACCCGCTGCAGGTACCGGGGTTAACGCCTTTACCAGAGCTGGGTCAGGCCATCCGCGCCGAGCTGGCCGAACCGCCTTCCGTTTTTAAAGGCGGGGAAGATGAGGCCTGGCTGGACTGGGAAAAAACAGAAAAACCCCTGGTGGTACGTAACTGGCAGCCCGGGGATTATTTCCGGCCCCTGGGTCTTACCGGCAACAAGAAACTCCAGGATTTTTTCAGCGATATTCATTTACCGGCAGCCAGGCGTCGCCTGGTGCCCTTAATTGTAAGCGGGCGGCGTATTGCGTGGGTGGCCGGTTTACGCCTGGCCGAAGATTTTAAAATTACGCCGGCAACCCGCTTGGCCCTGCATCTAAAACTGGAACCCTGGCCATGCAAAATTAAAGTAAAAACTTAAATTGCAATCATATTTACCGTATGCTACAATATATAGCTATAAGATGCAGGGCGGGGTAAGAGGAGGGTGACCCGTTGAATCGAATTTTTAAGAACCTGACCGTATATCTGCTCATAGTATTACTGGCCGTTTCCATCATCAGGTTATCGACGCCAACAGAGCGGGCTGTTGAAGAATGGGATTTGACCCGCTTTTACCAGGCAGTAGATCAGGGTCAGGTTCAGGAAGTTACTTTAACACCTCATGATAGCATTATTAAAATTGATGGGCTGTTGAAAAATAATACCCGGTTTACAGTCAATGCACCTGCGGCGGCCAACCTGATTGACAGACTTACCGCGAAGGGGGTCACTGTCAAAGCCCAGCTACCGCCGCAACCACCCTGGTGGACAAATTTACTTGGGAGTTTGCTGCCGATTCTCCTCCTGGTGGGTCTGGTATTCTTTATGATGCAGCAGACCCAGGGAGGCGGCTCGCGCGTGATGCAGTTCGGCAAGAGCCGGGCGCGGTTGCATACTGATGAAAAACGCAAGGTCACCTTTAACGATGTTGCCGGCTCCGATGAGGCTAAAGAGGAATTAGAAGAAGTCGTGGAGTTTCTCAAAAATCCCCGCAAGTTTAATGAACTGGGGGCGAGGATCCCCAAAGGTGTCCTTCTTTACGGTCCTCCGGGGACAGGGAAAACTTTGCTGGCCCGGGCCGTTGCCGGGGAAGCAGGGGTACCCTTCTTCAGCATCAGCGGTTCTGATTTTGTAGAAATGTTTGTTGGCGTAGGTGCTTCACGGGTACGAGATCTCTTTGAGCAGGCCAAAAAGAATTCACCATGTATTGTCTTTATTGATGAGATTGATGCCGTGGGTCGCCAGAGGGGTGCCGGTCTGGGCGGCGGTCACGATGAACGGGAACAAACTTTAAACCAATTATTGGTAGAAATGGACGGCTTTAATGCCAACGAAGGGATTATTATCATCGCGGCCACCAACCGGCCCGATATTCTGGACCCTGCCCTCCTGCGCCCGGGGCGTTTCGACCGCCAGATAGTGGTCGATGTACCTGATGTAGTAGGACGGAAAGAAATTTTAAAGGTCCATGTTCGCGGAAAACCCCTGGATGATACCGTGGACCTTGATGTCCTGGCGCGGCGGACGCCGGGCTTTACCGGTGCCGACCTGGCCAACCTGGTTAATGAAGCGGCCTTACTGGCTGCCCGGCGCGGTAAGCGCAAGATCGGCATGGAAGAGATGGAGGATTCCATTGAGAGGGTTATAGCCGGCCCGGAGAAAAAATCCAGGGTTATCAGCGACTATGAAAAAAGGCTGGTAGCCTTCCATGAAGCCGGGCATGCCCTCCTTGGCCATTATCTGCCCCATACCGATCCCCTGCATAAAGTCTCTATTATCCCCCGCGGGCGGGCTGGAGGTTATACTCTGCTCCTGCCCAAGGAAGATCGCCGCTATATGACCAAGTCCCAGATCCTGGACCAGGTGACCATGCTCCTTGGGGGGCGGGTTGCTGAAGCCCTGGTACTAAAGGAAGTCAGTACAGGAGCCCAGAATGACCTGGAACGGGCCACAGAACTGGTGCGTAAAATGATCACCGAGTTTGGTATGTCCGATGAACTGGGCCCCCTGACCTTCGGCCGTAAGCAAGAAACCGTCTTTTTGGGCCGTGATATAGCCCGGGACCGTAATTATAGCGAAGCAGTAGCCTTTTCCATCGACAAGGAAGCCCGCCGCATCATTGATGAATGCTACAACCGGGCCAAAGAACTCCTCCAAAAGCATATGGCCGAACTACACCTGGTTGCGAGGGCATTAATGGAAAAGGAAACCCTGGAAGCCGAAGAATTTACAGCGATTATTGAAGCCTATAACGAGCGCGACCCGGAAGGCAACAAGCAAGAGAACCTGCCAAAGGAAAGCCAGCAGCCAGTAGCGTCCGGCGGGGCAGGAACTGAAAGCACCACAGGCGATGGTCCCCATAAGGAACTGCCGATCAAATTAACTTATCTTCATTGTTTGAAAGGAGTATGGTAGTGGAACGCACCTTTGCCATGATTAAACCCGAGGGGGTGGAACGGGGCCTCATCGGGGCTATTATCAGCAGGTTTGAGCTCAAAGGCTACCGGATTGTGGCCCTGAAAATGCTGCGGCTAACGCCGGAACTGGCAGCCAGGCATTATGCCGAGCACCAGGGCAAACCCTTTTACCAGGAGCTTATCAGCCACATTACCTCGGGTCCGGTGGTGGCCATGGTTTTAGAGGGACCCGGTGTTATTGCCGGTTTACGGCAGATGATGGGTCCCACCAATCCAAAAGATGCCGTTCCCGGTACCATTCGCGGGGACTATGCCCTTGAGGTGGGCAAGAATGTTATTCATGGTTCGGATTCCCCGGCCAGTGCGGCCCGGGAAATAGCCCTCTTTTTTACCCCCGGCGAACTGGGGGAAGAACAGGCCGTGTAATCCGGTCTTTTTCTTTAATGGAGGCCTGAAAGCTTCATGAAAGCCAGTGAACGCCGGCAGAGGATCCTCGAACTTTTAGATAATAACCAGCCCCGCAAGGGCACCGAGCTGGCTGCCCTCCTTGGCGTCAGCCGCCAGGTTATTGTCCAGGACGTGGCCGTATTGCGGGCGGCAGGATACAATATCCTGGCTACTCCCCAGGGCTATCTCCTACCGGGTCCGGATACCCGTTGCCAGCGTGTTTTTGCCTGCCAGCATGACCTGGCCGGCCTGGAGCAGGAATTGCAGATAATAGTCGATTGCGGGGGAAAGGTAATTGATGTCGTGGTAGAACACCCCCTGTACGGGGAAATCCGCGGTTACTTGATGCTCGCCTCCCGTTATGATGTCCAAAAATTTGTCGCCGATTTAAAGGCCAGCGGAGCGCGGCCCCTGTATACCCTTACGAACAATGGTGTGCACCTGCATACCGTGGAAGCAGCCAGGGAAGATATTTTAGATATAATTGCCGGCAACCTTGCCAGGGAAGGTTTTCTTCTCGAATAGTATTAAGGAATGTACGTCAAAGGGTGGTGAGGAGGGGTGAAGGTCCTGGACTATACCCTTTATCTCAGTACCGACGACGTCCGGGTGGCCTACCACCTGGCCCGGGTCCTTAACCAGAAAGGAGGGGGAGCAATCGCTGCCAGGGGGCAGGAAGCCGGCCGGGAAACTGCCGTGGTAGTCCACCTCCTGGACTGGCAGGCCTTTCCCCTGCTGCGGGTCCTGGAGACGGTCCGTGCAGCTGCCAGGACCTTTAACATTCAGATAAGCAGGGGCGTTTTAGGCCCTGCTCCCGGGGAAGCCATCTTGGAAGTAGCGAGGCAGGCTTTACTCCTTGACAGCCCTCCAGTCATTATTGCACCCGAACCTGGTGAGAACGCAAAAGGTTAAGATATTTGCTTTTTCTGCTGTTATGAAGCACAAAAATTAATTGTTTGTTTTTTGCAAAGAAACGTGTATAATTAGGAATGATAGTCCGGGCAGGTACAGGGTAAGGGGGTTAGAACTCAAATAAAGTAGCTGGGTCAGCAGGAAATTTGGACTTTGTGTAGAATTTCACTAATATCCACCCGGGTGGATGTACATTTTTTTGAATTGAAAGGAGTGTTCAAATTGGCCAACATACCCAGCGATATTGAAATCGCCCAGGCGGCCAAAATGAAACCCGTTATGGAGCTGGCCCGGGCTCTAGGCATTGAGGAAGATGAAGTGGAGCTATATGGTAAATACAAGGCCAAAATCTCCCTTGATGTCTACCGCCGGCTCAAGGATAAACCCGATGGCAAGCTCATCCTGGTCACGGCCATTACCCCCACCCCTGCCGGTGAAGGTAAAACGACCACCAGTGTCGGTCTCACAGACGCACTGGCCCGCCTGGGGAAAAAGGTTATGGTTTGCCTGCGGGAGCCCTCCTTGGGTCCCAGTTTCGGCATCAAAGGTGGCGCTGCCGGCGGCGGTTATGCCCAGGTTGTACCCATGGAAGACATCAACCTGCACTTTACCGGTGACATCCATGCTGTCACCTATGCCCATAACCTCCTGGCGGCCATGGTCGACAACCACCTCCAGCAGGGCAACGCTTTAAACATCGATCCCAGGACCGTTACCTGGAGAAGGGTTATTGATCTCAATGACCGCGCCCTGCGCAATGTCGTTATCGGCCTGGGCGGTAAAGCCAACGGTGTCCCCCGGGAGACCGGTTTCGATATCTCGGTAGCCTCGGAAGTCATGGCTTGCCTGTGCCTGGCCAGCGACCTCATGGACTTGAAGGAGCGTTTCCGCCGTATTGTCGTCGGCTATACCTATGACGGCAAGCCCGTAACTGCTGGTGACCTGGAAGCCCAGGGTTCCATGGCCCTGCTGATGAAGGATGCTATTAAACCAAACCTGGTTCAGACCCTGGAGAACACCCCCGCCTTCGTCCACGGCGGTCCCTTTGCCAATATCGCCCACGGCTGCAACAGTATAACCGCTACCAGGACCGCCCTCAAGCTGGCTGACTATGTTGTAACCGAGGCCGGTTTCGGCGCCGATCTGGGGGCCGAGAAGTTTTATAACGTCAAGTGCCGTTATGCCGGTCTCAAACCCGACGTTACCGTCATTGTCGCCACCGTCCGCGCCCTCAAAATGCACGGCGGCGTACCGAAATCGGATCTGGCCACGGAAAACCTGGCAGCCCTGCGTCAGGGCTTTGAGAACCTGGAGAAGCATATTGAAAACGTTGGCAAATTCGGGGTACCGGCCGTGGTGGCCATTAACGCCTTCCCCACCGACACGGAAGCTGAATTAAACCTCCTCTATGACCTGTGCAACAAAGCCGGAGCCGAAGTGGCCCTGTCCGAAGTCTGGGCTAAAGGTGGCGCCGGCGGCATTGAACTAGCGCAAAAAGTACTTAAAACCATTGAAACAAAACCGTCTAACTTCCATCCCCTCTATGAACTGGACCTCAGCATCAAAGAAAAGATTAATAAAATCGCCACAGAAATATACGGCGCCGATGGGGTTAATTACACGGCGGATGCCGACAAGGCCATCGAGCGTTTTGAAGCCATGGGTTACGGCAACCTGCCGGTGGTTATGGCCAAGACCCAGTACTCTCTCTCTGACGACATGACCAAGCTGGGGCGGCCCCGGAACTTTACCATTACCGTCCGCGAGGTAAGGCTCTCAGCGGGGGCCGGCTTTATCGTCCCCATTACCGGTACCATTATGACCATGCCCGGCCTGCCCAAGCGCCCGGCAGCCTGCAATATTGATATTGATGCCGACGGCGTTATCACCGGACTGTTCTAGGGTAGAGCCCTTGATAATTCCTTGCCTGGACCCCACCCCCCTGCGGGTGGGGTTTTTACTGCCAGGTGTAGAGAATGGTATAATATATGCGGAGGATGATTTATGTGTCCTGGCATGAAACCATAGAAATAATCAACATTCCCGATGCAGCAACGGCCCAAAAATTGATGGCGGAGATTGGCGTTGACGCCCGGGGTATTGAGCTGATGGTGCCCAAGGCCCTGCATTACTGCCTCAAGCTAAAAGATGTACCGGCCAGGGCGGCCAATATCTTAAAACAAGAAATGCTGGCCCGGGGCGGCGAGGCGGCCATGGCGGCAGGCGTAGCCGGCTGGTCGATCGAGAAGACCGATGTCCTGCTCTTTGCCACCAGACGCCAGCTGGAGCTTCTGGTAGAAAAGCTGCCCCGGCAGTATTTTGGCTTAAACAAGCTGGCCGTCGCTATTCAAGCTGCCCTGGACAGATGGGAAAAGACCGGCATTCAGGAGATCAAATGCCCGCGGGGTCCCCTTGTCCTGGGCCGGCGGACCCTGGTCATGGGAATTGTCAATGTAACGCCGGACTCCTTTTCCGATGGGGGCCTTTTTTATGACCCCGGAGCGGCGGTGGAGCATGCCCACCGGCTGGTGGAAGAAGGGGCCGACATTATTGATGTAGGTGGGGAATCAACCCGTCCCGGTCACGACCCGGTGCCGGCCGCAGAAGAATGGCACCGCCTGGAACCGGTTTTAAAGCGCCTGGTGGCTGAAATCAAAGTTCCTATATCCGTAGATACGTACAAGGCTGTTACAGCCCGGCGGGCCCTGGACCTGGGAGTTGACATCATTAACGATATCTGGGGTTGCCGGGGTGATGCCGATATGGCCGCTGTTTGTGGCCGCTACCAGGCACCTGTCATTATCATGCACAACCAGCAGGGCACCGCATACCGGGATCTAATGTTTGATATCCTCACTTCCTTGCAAGAAAGTATCCGCCTGGCAGAAGAAAACGGGGTACCCCCGGAGAAGATTATTATCGACCCGGGCATTGGCTTTGGCAAGGACTTGCAGCAGAATTTGGAAGTAATGGCCCGTTTACAAGAGCTAAAGGTACTGGGCAAACCCATCCTCCTGGGCACTTCACGCAAGTCAATGATTGGCAAGACCCTCGATCTACCCGTTGACCAGCGCCTGGAGGGAACGGCTGCTACGGTGGCCCTTGGTATTGCCCATGGGATCGATATAATTCGCGTTCATGACGTCCGGGCCATGGTGCGGGTGGCCCGGATGGCCGACGCCATTGTACGCCGGCGTTAACTTAAACTTAAAGTTACTCCTATTGCCGTTTAAATATTCTTAAGGTAAAATGGAGGGGCAAGAGTGCCCTTTTTGCTTATGCACTTCATTTCTAGACCTGGTGATTGACATGTTTCGTTTGGCCCCGACCGGGAGGTAATCATTTTTTATGATCCAACCCAAAATAAAAGTTACCAATTTAAATTTTTACTATGGTTCTAAATGGGCTTTAAAGGATGTTAGCCTGGAAATAAAACCCAATTCCATCACGGCCCTCATCGGCCCTTCGGGGTGCGGTAAGTCTACTTTTTTGCGGACTTTAAACCGCTTAAATGACCTTATTGAAGGAGTACGACTTTCCGGGGAAATTCTTTTAGATGGGGAGAATATTTATGCTCCCGATGTTGATGTCATCAACTTACGCAAACGGGTAGGTATGGTTTTCCAGCGACCCAATCCATTTCCCATGTCTATTTATGATAATGTGGCCTATGGCCCCCGAATTCATGGTATTAAGAACAGAAAAAAACTGGACGAAATTGTAGAGCAGAGTCTTAGAGCAGCGGCCCTCTGGGAAGAAGTGGCCGATCGCCTGCGCCAGCCGGCCTTAGGATTATCCGGGGGCCAGCAGCAGCGCCTGTGCATTGCCAGGCTATTAGCCGTGGAGCCGGAAGTAGTTCTCATGGACGAACCCTCTTCGGCCTTGGATCCTATTTCCACGTTAAAAATTGAAGAGCTCATCCGTGTCCTTAAAGAAAAATATACCATTGTCATTGTCACCCATAATATGCAGCAGGCAGCCCGCGTTTCCGACTATACCGCTTTTTTCCTCAACGGGGAGATGGTGGAATACGATAATACGGAAATCATCTTTACCAGGCCCCGCGACCAGCGGACGGAGGATTATATTACCGGTCGTTTCGGTTAAATTACCTCTAATTAAGGGAAAACATTTTTTAACCCATAAAAGTCAGAAAGAGGAAGTGAGGTGAATATAATGGAAGGTAACAAACTTACAGGAGGGCAAGCAATGGCCATTACAACCAGGCAGGGCTTTCAACATTCCCTGGAAGATTTGCAGCAAAACATCCTGCGCATGGGGAGTATCGTCGAGCAAACCATTGCCAAGTCAGTAGAGTGCCTGGCCAGGCAGGATGCCCGGATAGCCGCTGAAGTGGTTGGAGGCGATGTTGTTATCGACGAGATGGAGTTACAGATTGAAGATCAGTGTTTAAAGCTTATTGCCACCCAGCAGCCCATGGCCAAGGATTTACGCAAAATTGCCGCCGGATTTAAGATTATTACCGATTTAGAGCGTATGGCCGATTATTCTGTTGATATCGCCCGTATTGCCCAGCGTATCCTGGAAACCGGCCAGCCTTTGATCAAGCCCTTAATCGATATTCCCCGCATGGCCGAATTATCCCAGGTAATGGTCAAGCAGGCCCTGGATGCTTATGTCAGGGAAGATACAGAACTGGCCTATACGGTAGCCAGAGCGGACGACCAGATCGACATGCTCCACAACCAGGTCTTCCGGGAACTGCTGGTCTTTATGATGGAAGATCCTAAAACCATTACGCAGGCCACCTATTTGCTCTTTGTCAGCCGTTATCTGGAGCGGATAGCCGATCACGCCACCAATATAGCCGAGGAAGCCATTTACCTGGCCACCGGCGAACGGAAAGAGTTAAACGATTAAAAGCCCCGGGTAAGCTAACCCGGGTCTTTTAATGACCGGGTAACAGTTCCGGGGGCAGCATTTTTTCCGTCTGGATAAAGGTCGCCGTTAAAAAGGTTATCAGTCCTACCAGGACGGCGGCGCCCAGGAAAAGGGGCAACCGGCCCAGGGTCATGGCCAGGCCAAAGGCCGGGGGTCCCAGGGCGACGCCAAAGAAACGCATGGAACCGTAAAGGCAGGTAATGCCGCCCCTTTCCTTAGCGCTCACACTGGTTATCAAGGTATTGACTGAGGGCAGGACGATACCTGTGCCGATCCCCATGACCACCATGGCCAGGAAAAAGATATAGATATTATCAAAGAAGCCCATAACTATCAGGGCAGCGGTCTCCAGGACCAGGCCGGCAACAACGGTCATCTTCAAGAAGTTGCCGGCCTTTTGTTGCAGGTAACTACCGGATAAATAGGAAGTAAGGGCCATGGTAGCCACGGGAATGGCTATGAGCAGACCGATGCTAAGGCCCCGGATGCTATAATTTGCTTCCAGGATATCAGAGACATAACTCAAAACCCCAAACAAGATAAAAAGAACAACCATTCCGGCCAGGATGCAGGCCACGAGGGACAAGCCCCTGGTCTGGAAAACCTGGCCCAGGTCGCGGAAATAGGTGCGGAAGGTTACCCTGTTTTTATCTTGCCCCGAAGGTTCTTTAATGAAGAACCACACAGCCAGGCCAATGGGGATGGCCAGGAAGCCATAGACAAAAAAGGGAGCGAACCAGGCGATGAGGCCGGCAAGGGAGCCGGCAATGGGGCTCACCACCTTTCCCAGGCCGTTGGAAGCTTCCAGCAAACCCAGGGTTTTGGTACGCTCCCTGCTCTGGAAGATGTCGCTGGTCAAGGCCATGGCCAGCTGGTACGTACCCCCGGCACCAATACCCTGGAGGATGCGGCTGCCCAGGATCAGGTAATAAGGGGAAGCCACCAGCCAGGCGGCCAGGCCGGCCAGCAGACCCCCCAGACCGTAAATGATCAGGGCCGGTGCCATAATGGGCTTGCGGCCATAGGCATCGGACAGGAAACCGGCAAAAGGGATGACCAGGCCGGCTGCCAGGGAAAAGGCTGTTATAAAAAGACTGATCTGGACCAGGCTGACGTTCAAAGTGGTGCGCATGACTGGTAGCAGGGGAACCAGCATGGAGTTGCCCAGGACCATGATAAACGGTACGGCACACAGGATGGCAAAGGGCAATTTTATAGATGGCTGCAACCTTGAAAACCTCCTAGAAAAGATGCTGCTTCTATTTTCTCTCGGCAGCGCATAAAAAATAATGGGAGGAGATGCCATGTTTTTCTATGTGCCGGACAAACATGTGCTGGCCATGGCGGCAGTGCGCGTCCTGTCCAGCATGATTGAATTGACGGCAGCCATCCTGATGTTAAAATTAAACCGGGTTGAAGCAGCTTTAAAAATAAATGCCACCCTGGCTTTTGTTGGTCCGGCAGTTATGATGACGGTGACGGCCCTGGGACTCTGGGGCCTGGCCGGTAAGATCCCCCCTGTAAAAATGCTGACCATTATCCTGGGGGTGGGACTCATTTTTTATGGCGTAAAGCGGTAAAGATGGTGGGGTAACAGTCGTCTGACCTGTGAAAAAGTACCGGCGGCAAAGATGTTACCCCCTTCCTGCCCGGGACATAAAGATAAAAAAGCAAGTTAAAAAATAAACATGCAGGAAGGGGCGAAATGAATGCTGGAAAAATCAACTGCTGCCTGGAATGATATCCTGGAATTTCCAATTGGTGGACGCCAGCAAAAACCCAGGCGGGCAGGATTGACCATGGTTATTGACAAGGGCCTGGGGCTTACAGAGTTCAAGGATTTGCTGGAGGTGGCAGCACCCTATATTGATTTTATAAAACTTGGTTTCGGCACCTCTGTCTTTTACCCGGCGGCTATTTTACAGGAAAAAATTCGCCTGGCACGCTCTTATAGTGTTGATATTTTTCCCGGCGGCACCTTCTTTGAAGTCGCCGTTCTCCAGGGGCGGCTGAACCTTTACCTGCAAACAGCCAGGGAATTTGGATATTCTTTTATTGAAATCTCCGATGGAACTATTGACATGAGCCGAACTGTGCGGATGGCGGCGGTGCGTCAGGCCCGGGCGGCAGGTTTTGGCGTCATAACTGAAGTGGGCAAGAAGGACCCACGGGATGCCTTAAGCACAGCCTATCTCCTGAGCCAGATTGCCGTCGACCTGGAGGCGGGAGCCGACTATGTCATCGTCGAGGGCCGGGAATCAGGTCAGGGAGTCGTCATTTACGACAGCCGCGGGTCTGTCAAAGAAGATATACTGGACAGCCTGCTGGCAGGCATCAAGGAGCCGGAACGGGTCATCTGGGAAGCTCCCCAGAAGCAGCAGCAGCAGGCCTTAATAATGCGCCTGGGACCCAATGTTAACCTGGGCAATGTCCAGCCAGGGGATGTCCTGGCCCTGGAAGCCCTGCGGGTGGGACTGCGGGGCGATACCTTGAGGACTACCCTGAAGGTGGCTGAAGTAAGTTAAGAGTTAAGAAATATGGGAAGCGGGAGCCGGTGGCGGGGTTCCTGCTTCCCGTTTAATTATTACCTTTAACTTTCGGCGGCAGGAATCTGCCCTATCTTTCGCGAATAACTACTGACCGGAAAGAGTTGGAGGTGCGATTGGGTTTGGAAATCGATGTCTTTACGGGAATAAATGGTATACCGGATGAGGCCATTAATAATAAAGCGGTCATAGTAATTGATGTGCTGC
Source organism: Moorella sp. E308F (assembly GCF_006538365.1). Classification (NCBI taxonomy): domain Bacteria; kingdom Bacillati; phylum Bacillota; class Clostridia; order Neomoorellales; family Neomoorellaceae; genus Neomoorella; species Moorella sp. E308F. The sequence goes on from NZ_BJKN01000001.1 coordinate 837,181, forward strand.
GGGCAACGACCACCATTTCGGTGGCCCTGGCGGCCGGTTGCCTGGAGGTAATTCCTGTCCTAACCCCCGAGGAAGCCATCGATATGCGCGAGCGTCTGGAGGACGAGCGGGTACTCCTTGGGGGTGAGCGCAATGCTTTAAAAATACCGGGCTTTGACCTGGGCAATTCCCCCCTGGAGTATACCCCTGAAATTGTTGCCGGCAAAAGGTTGATTATGACCACTACCAACGGCACCAGGGCCATTCGCCGGGCCGCAGGCGGCCGCCAGGTATTCCTGGGTGCCATGATCAACGCTCCGGCTGTGGCCGGGCTGGCTGCTGCAGCAGCAACGGATATAACCATAATTTGTGCCGGTACCAGGGATCGTTTCTCCCTGGAAGATTTTTTGGCAGCCGGGTTACTGGTCGACCGGCTTGCCGGGCTGGGAGAATTTGTCTTGCGCGACGGCGCTCTAACTGCAAGGGATTATTATTACTGCCACCGGGATGATCCCTCGGCAGCTATGAAAGCTAGTTTCCATGGCCGGCTCCTGGCTGACCTGGGACTGGAAGCGGATGTAGAATTCTGTTCCCGGGTGGGCGCGATTGATGTCGTTCCGGTGTATGGGGGCGGTATTATTAAAAAGGCCGGCTAACGCCACGTATGGCGTTATTGTCCCGGGTGCCCTGGCATATATATGGTACAGGACGGCTGGTACAAGGGGCGTATTCAATGAGCGCGACAACGGCGATCCTGTTACTTATTATGTTGCTGGGCATCCTGGGTCGCTCTAATGTTATCGCAGCCGCTGCTGCTATTCTTTTACTCCTCCAGTTTACTAACCTGCAAAGAATCTATCCTTTTCTTGAACGCCGCGCTCTGGAGGCCGGCCTTATTTTTCTGGTGGTTTCCGTACTAGTGCCCTTTGCATCCGGCCGGGTTTCAGCGCGGGATATGCTTGCCTCCTTTGTTTCCTTACCCGGTATAATAGCCATCGCCAGCGGGATTATCGCCACCCATATGAACTGCCAGGGCCTGGAATTGCTTCAGCGTTTTCCCCAGATGATGATCGGTATGGTTATAGGTTCCATTATCGGCGTTGCCTTTTTCGGCGGTATTCCCGTGGGGCCCCTGATGGCCGGTGGTATTGCCGCCCTGTTGGTAAACCTGCTGACCTGGTTGCGATAATTTTTTTTCAAACCAGCAGGATTTTTTAATTTCATCAAGAATATATATAATAGCATAAAGAATTGATACCCCTATAGGGTAGGTTTACACCATTTGCCAGCCTATTATAGATACAGAGGGGGGATAGCAGGAGGGATTTTGCACGTCGTCTTTCCAACCAAATAAATTTTTGTGGAAGGGACGAAAGTATGGCTAAGCTATTAGAGTATCAAGGCAAGGAATGGTTACGCAAGGCGGGGATTCCGGTTCCTGTGGGCCGGGCTGCATCCTCGCCGGAAGAAGCGGAACAGATTGCGGCGGAGATGGGTAAGCCCGTCGCAGTAAAGGCCCAGGTGCAGGCTGGCGGCAGGGGTAAGTCAGGAGCGGTAAAACTAGTCGACACCCCGGCAGAAGCCCGGGCGGCAGCAGCATCGATTCTTGGAACGGTAATTAAAGGCTATCCGGTACGCAAGGTCCTGGTGGAAGAGAAACTTAATATCGCCCGGGAATATTACGTGACTATTATTGTTAATTCAGCTCGCAATGCCCGCTGCCCCATGATGATGTTCAGCACCGAGGGCGGTATGGACATCGAAAGTGTTCCGGAAGAGAAGATTTTTAAGCTTTTAATTTCACCCTTAAACGGCCTGGAAGTTTATGACGCTGTCGACATGCTGGTTCAGGCCGGCATCCCCAACGACCAGCTGATGACCTTTGCCAATATCTTGGTCAAGCTGTGGAATGCTTATAAAAAGTATGATTGCTTTACCCTGGAAATCAACCCCTTGGTCTTAACCGCCAGCGGGGAACTGGTGGCGGCCGACTGCAAGATGGAGGTTGACAACAGCAGCGTTTACCGTCACCCGGAAATGGGTATTGAAATTGCCAGGGACTTCCCCCACGAGCCCACGGAACTGGACCGTATCGGTTGGGGCATTGAAAAGACCGACACCCGCGGTTCCGGTTTCGTCATGAGCATGGGCTTTGACGAGAAAAGTCCGGGTTATATCGGCTACCATCCCATCGGCGGCGGATCGGCCATGATGGGCATGGACGCTCTGAACAAGGTCAACCTGAAGCCGGCGAACTACGCAGACACCAGCGGCAATCCGGTTGCTTCCAAAGTGTACCGGGTAGCCAAGGTTGTTCTCTCGCAGCCCAACATTGATGGCTACCTGCTGGGCGGCTTTATGATGGCCAACCAGGAACAATGGCACCACGCCCACGCCGTCGTGAAGGCCCTGCGGGAAGTCCTGCCCAAAAAACCCGGTCTGCCCTGTGTGTTACTGCTGTGCGGTAACAAGGAAGAAGAATCCCTCGCCATTTTACGCGAAGGGTTAAGCAATGTTGAGGGTGCTACCAGGGTGGAGATCTACGGCCGGGAGCATGTTACCGATACTGATTTTATCGGGCAAAGGTTATTGGCCCTTGTTAAAGAATATCAAGCCGAAAAGCGAAAGCAGGGTGGAAACCAGTGATTGAATTCTGGGAAAGAACAATTAAAGTTACCATCGACACCAGCAAGTGCACCGAGTGTGAAACAAAGGCCTGTATCGACGCATGCAAGAAGTTTGCCCGGGGGATGCTGCAGCTCCAGGACGGCGCACCCTCTGTGGCCCACCTGAGTGAAGATGAAATAAAACGCCGGGGAACAGAATGCCTTGCCTGCGAGTATGAATGCTGGTTCCGCGGCAAGAGCGCCATAAAAATTGACGTTCCCATTGAAGGAATGGATGAGTACCTGCGCAAGCGGGGCCTGCTTGAAGATAACGCCAACCAGTAAAAGGATAAAGAGGGATAAGCATGGGGATTTTAATTGATAGAAACACCAAGGTTATTGTTCAGGGAATTACCGGTAGGGAGGGTTCCCTCCGGGCCAAATATATGAAGGATTACGGCACGAAGGTTGTGGCCGGGACGAGCCCCGGTAAGGGCGGCGAAGAGGTAGCGGGCATTCCCGTCTATCATACCGTCAAGCAGGCCGTAGCCGAACACGGGGAAATTGACTTCAGCGTTATCTTCGTACCCGGCCGGGCTTTGAAAACAGCGGTTAAAGAAGCCGCCGACGCCGGCGTGAAAAATATCGTCCCCTGCGTGGAATCGGTCCCTATCCATGACATCATGGAAATGGTGGAGTACTGCAAGCTGAAGGGGACCAGGCTCATCGGCCCGGGCTCCATCGGCATCATTACGCCTGGAGAGGCGGTAGTCGGCTGGCTGGGCGGCAATGTAGAATGGGCCAACTCCTTTTTCCGGCCCGGTCCGATCGGTGTTTTCTCCCGCAGCGGCGGCCAGTCGGGTACTATTCCCTGGATCCTTAAGGAAAACGGTTACGGCGTCAGCACCGTCGTTCACACGGGTACGGAACCGGTCCTGGGGACTTCCTTCGCTGACCTGCTGCCCCTTTTTGAAGAAGACCCCCAGACGGAAGCCGTAGCGGTATTTTCTGAGATCGGCGGTACCCAGGAAGAAGAATGCGCGGAAGTAATTGCCGCCGGGAAATTTACCAAACCCTTCGTCATCTACGTGGCAGGTGCTTGGGCACCGGAAGGCCAGCGCTTCTCCCACGCCTCCAGCATTGTGGAACGGGGCCGCGGTTCGGCCAAGAGCAAGATGGAAGCCATCCAGAAAGCTGGTGGCTACGTGGCCATGAGCCCCAATGATATCCCGCGTATCCTCAAAAACGTACTCAAGCATTAGGAGGTAATAAACAATGCCTGTAATGCGCTCTGTCCTTTACGTTCCCGGCAATAACCCCAGGATGATTGCCAAAGCACCCACTTTCCCCGCCGATATAATCACCCTCGACCTGGAAGATTCCGTGCCCCCGGCGGAGAAGGAAAATGCGCGGAAACTTATCCGCGAGAACCTGAAGGCTGTTGGGGCCAACGGGTCGGAGGTATACGTGCGCATCAACAACTGGGAGACCGAGATGACCAACGACGACCTGGAGGCCGTTGTTTATGAGGGACTCCACGGGGTTACCCTGGCCAAGTGCGGGCATCCGGACCACGTCAAGCGCCTGGACTGGAAACTGGAAGAACTGGAACGCCGCCGCGGTCTACCTATAGGGAGCATTAAGGTTTCCCTGCTCCTGGAAACCGCGAAAGGTATTATCAATGCCTATGAATCCTGCATCGCCAGCCCGCGGGTGGTCAGTGCCATCTTCGGTGCCGTGGACTACTGCAAGGATATGCGGGTCAAACTGACCTCGGAAGGCAAAGAGCAGGAATACGCCCGCGCCCATATGGCAGTTGCCGCCCGGGCGGCAGGGGTGGTAGCCATTGACTGTCCGTTTGTTGCCTATCAGGATATGGAAGCATTTGAAAAGAGTGTTCTCCAGGGGCGGCAGATGGGATATGAAGGCCGGATGCTGATCCATCCCAGCCAGGTTGAGCCTGCCAATCGTCTCTACTCCCCGGACCCTGCCGACGTGGAATGGGCCCGCGGCGTCGTAAAAGCCTTTGAAGAAGAAGCCATTGCCCAGGGTAAGGCTGCCATTTCCTACCAGGGCAAGATGGTCGACACGCCTGTTTACCTCAACGCCAAGGATATCTTGAACGCCTACGAAGAGATCCAGGCTAAAGATGCCGCCAGGAAGAAGAACGCTTAAAGGTTGAGATAGCGGGGCTGGCGGCCTCCAGGAAAGCTGCCGGCCCCTTTTATAACTATACGGTTGCCGGGGAAACCCGGTAGAGGGTGACCCCGTACCGATATTTAAATATGAAAAAGGGGGACGACAGGCTGTGAATACCCAGGAAAGAGCCCTGCAGCTGCATAAGGAATGGCAGGGTAAAATCGAAGTACGGGGGCGGGTACAGGTCCGGGATGGGACGGATCTTTCCCTGGCCTATACTCCCGGTGTCGCCGAGCCCTGCAAAGAAATCCATAAAGATCCCAAACTCGTTGACGTCTACACCCGGCGCTGGAACCAGGTTGCCGTAGTATCCGACGGCTCGGCGGTCCTTGGCCTCGGTAACATTGGCGCCCGGGCGGCCATGCCCGTTATGGAAGGGAAAAGCCTGCTTTTTAAAACCTTTGCCGGTGTCGATGCCTTCCCCATCTGCATCGATTCCCAGGATGTAGATGAGATTGTCAGGACAGTCCAGCTCCTGACCCCCACCTTTGGCGGCGTCAACCTGGAGGATATTGCCGCGCCCCGCTGTTTTGAAATCGAGCGACGCCTCAAGGAAACCACTGACATTCCTATCTTCCACGACGACCAGCACGGTACGGCCGTAGTCGTATTGAGCGGGATTATCAACGCCTGTAAGATCACCAAGCGGGAGCTGGGTGATCTCAAGGTAGTGATCAACGGCGCCGGGGCGGCCGGCATTGCCACTGCCAAGCTCCTGCTCAGCGTGGGCGTAAAAGACGTGATCCTCTGCGATTCCCGGGGAATTATCTCCTCAAAGCGCCAGGACCTCAATGCGGAAAAACAGGAAATGCTCAAGATCACGAACAAAGAAGACCGCAGCGGCACCCTGGCCGACGCCATGGTAGGCGCCAACTGCTTTATCGGCCTCTCTGTCAAAGACGCCGTTAATCAGGATATGGTACGCTCCATGGGTAAAGACCCCATTATCTTTGCCATGGCTAACCCCGTTCCGGAAATCTATCCCGATAAGGCGCGGGAAGCCGGCGCCGCCGTTGTGGGCACGGGGCGGAGCGACTTCCCCAACCAGGTCAATAATGTCCTGGGCTTCCCCGGCATCTTCCGCGGTGCCCTTGACGTGAAGGCTTCCGATATCAATGAACCGATGAAGATTGCCGCCGCCCATGCCCTGGCCGACCTGGTGGGCGACAGGCTCTCACCTGATTTCGTCATGCCGGAAGCCTTCGACCTGCGGGTGGCACCGGCGGTGGCAGCGGCCGTAGCCAAGGCCGCCATGGAGAGTGGCGTGGCTCGCGAGCCGAAGGACCCCGAGTGGGTGAAGAAACATACGGAAGAGCTGATCGGCCTGGCGAAATAAAATCCAGGAACGCTGGTGTTACGACCCCGGGCCCTGGGTCGCACGCCAGGCGGGAGAAGATGACGAGCCGCCCGGAGGAACGCTCCGGGCGGCTTTTTCTGGCCGCGCATGCGCTCCTCCCCTGCCGGGTATAATAACAGAAAAAAGGCAGGTGGATTTAAACTGGTCAACCGTATCGACTCTCCTGAATATCCGCAGGAAGCGCCGCAGCCCAACAGCGTCCCCCATCCTGCGACCTCACCACCGGAATTCCCACTGGAAATTAAACCGGCAGCCGATCCCCCGCAGGGGGATTTTCTGTTATAATAAGCATATAGCTGGTCAATACTTCCAGCTTATAGCTTTTATCATGGTAACATATGGAACAAGGAGGGGGAAAATGGCCGCACGCACTAAGATTACCCTGCCCCAGCTCCAGGCCATGAAGGAGCGAGGGGAGAAGATCACCATGGTAACCACTTATGATTATCCTTCAGCTTTGCTGGCCGACCAGGCCGGCATGGACATGCTGCTGGTAGGCGATTCGTTGGGCATGGTGGTCCTGGGCTACCAGAGTACAGTACCCGTAACTATGGATGAGATGGTGCATCATACCCGCGCCGTTATGCGGGCCAATCCTGCAGCCCTGGTGGTGGCCGACCTGCCTTTTCTTTCCTATCAGGCCAGTGTAACGGACGCCGTTTATAATGCCGGCCGCCTGGTCAAAGAGGGTGGGGCCGATGCCGTAAAGCTGGAAGGTGGTCGGGCTATGGTACCCATGGTCCGAGCTATAGTCGATGCCGGCATCCCGGTCATGGGTCATTTGGGGTTAACTCCCCAGTCGGTAGTCCAGCTGGGTGGCTATCGCGTCCAGGGACGGGAGAAAGATGCGGCCGATAGAATTGCCGCCGATGCGGAAGCATTAGTGGAGGCTGGCGTCTTCTCCCTGGTACTGGAATGCGTACCGGCGGACCTGGCCCGGCGGATAACGGCGGAATTACCGGTACCTACCATCGGCATTGGGGCCGGGCCTGATTGTGACGGCCAGGTGCTGGTTTACCATGACCTCCTGGGCCTCTTTGACCGCTTCCAGCCCAAATTTGTCAAGCGTTATGTAAACCTGGGCGAAGCCATTGTCAAGGCCCTTGCCGATTACCGGGAAGAGGTCCGCCAAGGGAAATTCCCCGGTGAAGAACACAGTTTCCGGTAAAAGACCCTCATACCGCTAACGCGACACATTAGAAGGATGAAAATAACGGGCTGGCATTTGTTTGGAGCGAGCAAAAACAATGCCAGCCTGGAGCGAAGTTATTTCAGGGTAGAATGTATGGAGGGACGCTGTTAGTTGCTCAATTACCTGGACCTGCTTCTATTTCTGCTCCTGGCCCTGGGTGCGTGGCGGGGTTACCGCCTGGGTTTTGTTAACCTGATAGCCGGGTGGATCAGCTACCTGGTGGCTGGGCTGGCGGCAGCCCTCTATGCCCGGCCCCTGGCTGAAGCCGTGGACCAGGCCTGGCACTTAACCGGTCGCTGGGGCAACTGGCTGGCCCCCCTATTACCATTACCCCGGCCGGTTCTCAGCCAGCCCCTGGGTAAGGCTGCCGCCGGACAGCTGGAAATCCTTTTAAACGGCACGCCGTTACCAGGGATGTTAAAACAAAGCCTGCTGGAGAGCCTGGAGAAGGCTCCCGGAGGTACGGTGGGCCAGGTCCTGGCCGGGCAGCTGGTCTTCCTGCTCCTGGAATTAGTAACCCTGGTGGTCCTTTTTTACGGCAGTTTATTTCTTTTACGCCGCCTGGCACGCTGGAGCACCATGGGGATAAATATGACCTCTACCGGTTTGCTTAACCGGGGCCTGGGCCTGGCCCTGGGTCTCCTGGGGCAGGTCTTCTGGTTGGCTTTGCTGGTAGGGATGCTGCGCTATCTCGTGGCCCTACCGGCCATGACGGCAGCTCCGGGTTTTTTACCCCTGGCCCGGCAGTTCTATAACTCCGGCATGGCCCTCCAGCTGAGCAATTTTTATGACTGGCTGGCCGGACTGTTGCATACCCTAATCTAGGGGGTTGGCAAGAGGAAGTTATCAATATGGGGGATTTGCCTCCAGGTTGATAAAAGGAGGAATTACCTATGGCAGAAAAAGAAGAAAGCAGAGGCAAAAAACTACAAAAAGAACTGGCTCTCCCTCAGAAGAGTGCCTGGGAGCTTTTAGAAAAGGACACCAGGGAAAAGGTATTTGCTTTTGCCGAGGGGTATAAAACCTTCTTAAGCCGGGCTAAAACTGAACGAGAAGCCATCCGGGCCGCCCTGGAAGCCGCCCGGGGACGCGGCTTTATTTCCCTGGCTGACCTGCCACCCGGCCGGGGGTTAAATCCCGGAAGCCGTTTTTACCTGGAATGGCGGGGTAAAGTCCTGCTCATGGGTATAATGGGTACGGCTGATCTGACCGAAGGCGTAAGGCTGGTGGGGGCCCATGTTGATGCGCCGCGCCTGGACCTGAAACCCATGCCCCTCTATGAAAAAGACGGCCTGGCCATGTTCAAAACCCACTATTACGGCGGCATCAAGAAATACCAGTGGACGGCCCTTCCCCTGGCCCTACACGGCGTGATTATGTTAAGGAACGGTCGCCGGGTGGAAGTGGTAATCGGTGAAGACAGCGCCGACCCCATATTTACCATAAGCGATTTGTTACCCCACCTGGCCAAGGAGCAGATGAAAAAGAATATGGAAGAAGCCTTGAGCGGGGATGATTTAAACCTGGTGGTAGGCAGCATACCTTATCCCGGCGAAGACGATGTAAAAGATAAAATTCGCCTGGCCATTCTCCAGTTGCTAAATGAACGTTATGGCCTGGTGGAAGAGGACCTGATTACGGCAGAGCTGGAACTGGTACCGGCCGGGCCGGCCCGGGACCTGGGTTTTGACCGCTCCCTGGTAGGAGGTTACGGCCAGGACGACCGGGTCTGCGGCTACACGGCCCTGCAGGCCATCCTGGACCTGGAGGGCCCCCGGCATACGGCCCTGGTACTCCTGGTAGATAAAGAAGAAATCGGCAGTACAGGTAATACCGGCGCCCACTCCCGCTTCCTAGAATATGCTTTAAGCGAGCTAGCTGCTCGCCTGGGTAATACCAGCATTGTCCACGTGGGCCGGATTATGGCCAATTCCCAGGCCATTTCCGCTGACGTGACCGCCGGTGTCGATCCCACCTATGAAAATGTCTTCGACATGCACAATGCTTCCCGCCTGGGATACGGCGTGGTTTTAAATAAGTACTCCGGTTCCCGGGGCAAATACGACGCCAATGACGCCAGTGCCGAGTTTATGGGCCGACTGCGGGACATTTTCAACCAGAATCAGGTCATCTGGCAGAGCGGCGAAATGGGTAAGGTGGATGCCGGCGGCGGCGGTACCATAGCCAAGTTTTTGGCCTATTTCGGCCTGGATGTGGCCGACTGCGGCCCGGCCCTCCTCTCCATGCACGCTCCCCTGGAGATAGCCAGCAAGGTGGATATTTATATGGCCTACCGGGCCTACAAGGCTTTTCTAGCCAGTTAATGATTTTTTAAGCAGGAAAAGTAAAATCTCGTGAAGAAAAGATATATAAAAGGCCCTGGTACCTTGAGAGTGGATGGGCGCCAGGTGCTTTTCTTTTAAAGGGGGCATGGATGGTGGAAAAAATAGTAGATGCCCGCGGGCTGGCCTGCCCGCAACCGGTTATCCAGACCAAAAAGGCCCTGGAAAGTTTGGGGCCGGATGGAGAGCTGGTTACCATTGTCGATAATGAGGTCGCCCGGGACAATGTTTTAAAACTGGCGCGGAGCCTGGAGTGCGCTACCAGCGTCAGGGAACAGGGAAGTGAATACTATATCCATATTCGCAAGGAAAGCATACCGGCTACCCAGTTAAGCGTTAATCCGGGCCAGGTATTGCTGGTAACCTCGGCCAGCCTGGGCCGCGGTTCGGAAGAGCTGGGGAGCATCCTCATGCGCAGCTTCTTTTACAGCTTGAGTGAAACGGAAGTGCTGCCCCGGCGGGTTCTCTTTATCAACAGTGGTGTCCAGCTCTGCTGCCAGGGTTCACCGGTGCTGGACAGCCTGCTGGCTCTGGAGCAAAAGGGAGTGGAAATCCTGGCCTGCGGCACCTGCCTGGACTATTACCACCTGAAAGAAAAATTGTGTGCCGGTAGCGTTACCAATATGTATACCATCATTGAACACCTTATGGCTGCGGAAAAGGTAATTACCCTCTAGGGGAGTGGTGACTTTGCTCTGGCAGCGCCGGCGTTACCGGGATGAAGAGCGCCTGTCAGCAGCCCTGGCAGGTTGCCGGGGCAAAATAGCTAAAGGTTTACGACGGGAGTTGTGCCGGCTGGACGCCCGGGCCCTGGCCGGGCTCCTTGCCGGCCTCTGGCCGCGTCTGGAGGAAGCTACCCGTGAGCAGCTGGCGGCTCTGGCGGAGGAAGAAGGTTTTATTGAGGCCTGGCTGCGGGACCTGGAACAGGGAAAAGCCGGTGAGAAAGCTAGGGCGGCTACCATCCTGGGCGAGATGGGAGTTAAACGTGCCCTTGGCTCCCTCCTCGCGGCCCTGGGAGACCGGGACGAAGGCGTCCAGATGGCAGCAACGGCAGCCCTTATCCGTTTACGTGACCGGCGTTGCCTGGAACCGTTGCTTACAGCTCTGGCGGAACCCCGGCGCTGGCCACCGGCGCGGGTGGCCGAGGTGTTGCTGGCTTTAGGAACAGACAGTATCCCGCCTTTGCTGGATCTCCTGGAACGGGGGCCGGAAGACGTTTCCATACGGGTGATAAATATCCTGGGCTGCTTTAAGGATGAGCGGGTCTTACCGGCCCTGGAGCACTGCCTTAAGGATGAGAGCGCTGCCGTGCGCAGAGCAGCGGCCATGGCCCTTGGGGAAACCGGCTGCAGCCAGGGCGCGGGGAGTTTAAAGAAGGCACTGGCCGATCCGGTGGGCGAGGTACGGGCCGCCGCCGCCCGCGCCCTGGGAAGGCTAAAGTGCCGGGATGCCACGGATTTGCTTAAGAGTTGCCTGGCCGATGCAACCTGGGAAGTCCGCGCAGCTGCCGGCGCGGCCCTCACCGAGCTGGGGGCAGCAAGGGACGAGCAAGAAATGGGAGGAGAACATCTGGATGGACTTGCAGGTTGGCGATATCGTCCAGACCAGAAAGAAACATCCCTGCGGTAGCGACCAATGGGAGATTTTACGAGTAGGTATGGATTTTCGCCTACGCTGCCTGGGATGCGGTCGTTTAATCCTTATTCCTCGTCTAAAAGCGGAAAAGAGCATTAAAAAAGTGATAGCTAAATTGCCTTGAGCAGGGTCAGGATTGGCAGAGTATTCCTGGTAGTGGCGGCCTGTTTTTCATACAAATAATGCAAATAATTGAGGTTGAGGAGGCGCTGCCGGCATTCGGTAAGGCTGGGGATGTCATCTGGCTTTAGAATTACGGTGGAGCAGTGGTAGGCTGTCGCTGCATCAATGTAGCTCCCCATAAGCACCGGTCGGCCCAGTTCATCCTCAATGGCCATTGCCCCGGCCAAGGCCGTGGGGCAACGGTTGCCAAAAAACATGCAGGAAGGAAAAACGAAATAGTCGACTTTCTCTTGACGAACCATGCGGCGGGCCACTTCCAGGCGGCCGGTGCCCGGACAACCGGGGCAGGGCTGTATGGCAACGATTTTAGCTTCCGGAAGCTCCCCCAGAGGTCCCTTTTTTTTCTCCACGGCCAGGAAACAGAGGATATGGGCCTGGTAGCCGGGGCAGCCCCTTTTCCAGTGATCACGGCAGGAAATAATACCAACGCGCAGCATATTAAGAAACCCCTTTTACAAAAATTATCATTTTAACCAATTGGCCTCGATTTTACCATAACGATAGCAGTTTAGCATATTTTCCTTCAAAAAAATGTCGGAAGGTGGCGGCAGTTCAACAAAATGAAACCAGGCTGGGTATAATTACTTCCCGGCTGAAGTAGCTGGAAGCTGGCAATGCCCCGGTCAATGAGGAAGTCGGCTATCCTAGCTGTTTCCGGAGCTGATCAAGAAACGGGCCCAAACGATAATAGCTGGCGCTGGCCCGCAGGTCTTTGTTATGATACAATAAACTGGTAATCTCAAATAGACGCTGGTGATAAATTTGCTGGTCAGTACATACCAGAGGTCCTATGAAGTCCACTATTACGAAACCAATTTTATGTTAGAAGCCTCACCGGTCACCATCCTGGGTTACCTGGAAGAAACGGCCACCTGGCATTCAGAAACGGTAGGCAACACCATTGCCAGATTAAACGCCGCCGAACGGGGCTGGGTCGTCTACCGCTACCATCTACAGATGAACCGCTACCCCCGCTGGCGGGAAAAGATAACCGTCACCACCTGGGTGGAACGCTTCCAGCGCTGTTTCGCTTACCGCAATTTTTACATCCATGATGCCGGGGGTAACCTCCTGGGCCGGGCCGCGTCCGTGTGGATCTTCCTGGATATCGCCAGCAAAAAGCCCCTGCGGATACCGTCTGAGATAAGTGAACCTTACGGGCTTTATCCTGAGGCGGCCATTCCGGAAGGATTTGGCGAGCTACCTGGCCTGGAAACCCCAACTATGATGGCAGCATTTACTGTGGGCGCAGCAGACATAGATATCAACCACCATGCCAATAACAAGAGGTATATCCACTGGCTGTTGGAGAGCGTGCCCATGGAGGTTCACCGGCAGGCCTTTCCGTCCACCATTGAGGTTGTATATAAAAAAGACGCCCGTTACGGCGATCATATCCTCAGCCAGTGCCAGGAAGTAAAAGCCGGGAAGGGCATCAGGCAGTATCTCCACCGCCTCACCTGCCCGGAAAAGGAACTGGAATTGACCCTGGCCCGGACATCCTGGCAGGAACGCTAGATCATTTATTGTTACGGTCATATTTTGTGTTCTTCACGGCAAAGGAGCTTAAGGATAATGCGGGCAGATATAGAAGTCAGGCTCATCCACAACGGGAGGGAATGGATAGCCGGTGATGCTGGTTTTGAGGCCAGGGGTCGCACCCTGGTTGAGCTGGACCAGAGCATTAAAAACATCCTGCGGAAAAGCGGTAAATTTCAGCAGGGAACAAAAGTAACGGTCCTGATGAAATTTGATTACGAAACCATGCCCGATTATGCCCGTGTCCGGCAGTATATGCCTGCCTATTTCAACCGCGTGTTAGAAGTGGAATTATAGTAATGGTAAAAGAGGTTATTGGTCACCAAGCGAAGCGGTAAAATATCTTCAGGCAAAAAGGCGGGAGGTGGCAATAGTGAGCCTGGCCCTAAAGGAAATAGCAGTTAGCAAAGATAAGGTTTATACCTACGACGATTACTGCCGGCTACCGGAGGGAGCTCCTTACCAGCTCATCGGGGGGGAACTGGTATTGACACCATCGCCGACTTCTTACCACCAGATTATTTCTATGAAGCTCGAATTTAAAATGGTCGCTTATGTAACCGCAAAGAATTTAGGTATAGTTTTACATGCGCCTATGGATGTTTATCTCGAGGAAACTGAAACCTACCAGCCGGACATTATTTTCATTGCCCGCGACCGGATGGATATTATTAAACCTGAAAAGATCGAGGGCGCCCCGGACCTGGTGGTGGAAATCCTTTCCCCCACGACAGCCTATTATGACCTGCGCCAGAAATACAAGGTTTACGGAAAACATGGCGTCAAGGAGTACTGGATTATAGATCCCCAGGATAAATCCATTCAGGTTTTTTCCCTGGTGGAAGGCAAATTTAAACTGGACCAGGAAATTGAGAAAGAAGGAATTGTCCGTTCCGGGGTAATAGAGGGTTTTTGTGTTAATGTTGTAGATATTTTCTATAATCCTCTTATAGAGGATTATCCCGACGGAAAGCAAGAAAATGGTGGCAGCCAATAATTTGCTCCAGGGCTATTTCACAAGGTTTTCTACCTTCTATAACCCCTCATCTCCCTTTCCCTGGCAAGAAGGACCACGGTCAACACTGCCTTAATCTATCCCTACCCTGCTGGCTGGAGCGGCGGCAGCCGGCAGGGTAAGAGATAAGATATTATCACCCGCCCTCCAGGTCAGGGGGGGTTATGGTTCCCGACCTAGCAAATCTCAACCTTGCCCTCCGGGATCAATTATGCTATAATCAACCAGAAAAGCTTCCCTGCTCCACCGGTGGGTGGGGCCATAAGTCCACAGGGAGGAGGTGCTGTCATTTGCGTAATTACGAAGTTGTGTTCGTAATTAAGCCCGACCTGGAAGCCGAAGCTACGGCAGCAGTGGTGGAGAAATTTACCCGGCTGGTAGCCGACAAGGGCGGCCAGGTTATCGAGGTAGACCAGTGGGGCAAAAAGCGGATGGCCTATGAGGTACGCAAGTACCGGGAGGGCTATTATGTCCTCATGAAGTTTAAAGGCACGCCGGTCGTTGCCCAGGAACTGGAGCGGGTATTAAAGATTACCGATGAGGTAATTCGCTACCTGATCACGCGTCTGGAAGAAGCCAGCTAAAAGACAGGGGCGGTGGGAGAGGTATGTTAAACCGGGTAGTTCTAATTGGCCGGCTGACGCGGGATCCCGAACTGCGCTATACGGCCAGCGGTATCGCCGTAACAACCTTTACCCTGGCGGTAGATAGGAATTATGTCAACCAGCAGGGTGAACGGGGAACAGATTTTATTCGCATCACCGTGTGGCGAAAGCTTGCAGAAACCTGTGCCAACCACTTGAATAAAGGCCGCCTGGTGGCAGTTGAAGGCCGTCTCCAGACGCGTACCTATGAAACGCCCGATGGCCAGAAACGCCAGGCTACTGATGTTGTAGCCGACGATGTCCGTTTCCTTGACTGGCCCAAGGATGGAAAGGGCCCGAGCGGGGTTAATCCCGTTGCGGGTATGGGTGCTGATAGCTTCAGCCAGGATTTTAGCGATATTGGCACAGAAGTAGATATGGGCGAAGATGATTTACCTTTTTAGGTAAAGGGGTGGAACTGAATTTGGCGCGTGACAAGAAACGTTCCCGGAAACGGGTTTGCAGCTTCTGCGTCGATAAAATTGAGCAGGTAGACTACAAGGATGTAAACCGCCTCCGCCGTTATATCAGCGAACGGGGCAAGATTTTACCCCGCCGTATTTCCGGCAACTGTGCCCATCACCAGCGCCAGCTTACTACGGCTATAAAACGGGCGCGGATCCTGGCCCTGTTGCCATATACGGTTGAATAATAAAGGCGAAGTTCATGAGGGAGGACAGCAACTCCCTCTTTTCTATATTCGCTTAATTAATGGATAATAATTGGGTGATAATTTCATGACCGAAGGTAGGGTAGCAGCCCTGGCTGAAGGGGCCCTCATGGCAGCCCTGACGGTGGTTTTGGTGCTCACGGGCTATTTTATACCCCTTTTTCAGGTATTTACCAATATTATCTGGACGGTCCCCATTGTTGTCCTTACCGTACGCCGTAGCTTGCGCCTGGGGGTAATGGCTACCTTTGTGGCCGGCCTGGCTATAGCTTTTTTTACCGGGCCGCTAAATGCGACATTGCTATTTGTCCAGTTTGCCGGGCTGGGACTGGTCTACGGTCACCTTTTTAAAGTTAAGGCCCGGCCAGGCCTGGTGCTGATTGCCGGGGGAGTGGTTTCCCTCTTTTCTTTGCTTTTGAGCCTGGTCCTGACTTCTAAACTGACGGGATTGCCCCTGGGGGGGCTGCTCCAGGAATTTGAGGCTACAGTCAACTATACCATGGAATTTTACCGCCGTACGGGAATGCTGGAATCGGGAATGACTCCGGAGCAGTTCCAGGCCGCCCTGACCGGCATGATCAATCTCCTTAAACTCCTGTTACCGGGGATTTTAATCTCTGCTTCTATCCTGGCCGCCTTCGTTAATTACCTGGTAGCTGAAAAGGTTCTGCAACGCCTGGGCCTTATTGAGAGGGGGCTGCCGCCCTTCCGTTACTGGCAGTTACCCTGGCACGCCATCTGGGGGGTAATTGCCGGGCTGGGCCTGTGGCAGTTAGGAGATTATTACGGCCTGGCTTTTGCCCGCAAGGTAGGGATAAATATCCTTTATGTATATTTGCCCCTGCTGGCGGGTAACGGCCTGGCCGCGGTAAGCTTTATTTTTTACCGGCTGAAACTGGCTTCCTTTCTCAAGGCGGTGCTGGTTATTGTGGCCATGATCAATCTCCCGATGGCCCTGGTTTCCCTGGTAACCCTGGGTTTATTTGACCCGTTTTTCAGTTACCGGCGGCGCATCAATTCGCCTGGTGAAGGAGAGTGAGGCATTATGAAGGTTATTTTAGTTGCTGATGTCCCCAAACTCGGTAACCGGGGGACAGTGGTGGAAGTGGCTGAGGGCTACGCCCGCAATTATCTCTTGCCCCGGGGCCTGGCGGTGGAAGCTACTGCCGGGCGTATGAAAGAGTTAAACCTGGAAAAGAAACGCCAGGAGGAGAAAAAGAGCCAGGAACTGGAACAGGCACGGCGTCAGGCCGGTCTGCTCAATGGTGCTGTGGTACAGGTGACCACCCGCGCCGGTGATAAGGGCAAACTCTTTGGTTCGGTTACCAATAAAGAGATAGCCCAGGCAATTAAAAACACTTTTCATGTGGATATCGACAGGCGTAAAATAGATCTTAAAGAACCCATCAAGGCCCTGGGTAGCTATGAAGTTACCCTGAAATTGCATCCTGAAATCCAGGCCCGCCTGCGGGTACAGGTGGTGGCAGAGGGGAGTTAAAAAGAATGTCCAAAGAGATTTTGCCCGTCCTGGCCAGCGATCGTCATATGTTGGATCGCCAGGTGGCCGCTTTATATGGTGTATTATGTGATATTTACGGTACGGAGAAAGTAGTTTTAAGGGCCAGCAAGCTGGAAGCCCTGGATTTAATACGTTCCGATGACCTGGCGGCCAGGGTCCTGGCCCTGGAAAAATTGATCTATGAAGACCCTACCATCGTTGATTTACCGGCCGAAGAAGAGATACCCCGGATCCTGACCGCCCTGCAGGAAGAAATAGCCGACTTTATTGCCCGGCGGACGGTGGAAGAAAAGCTGGAGCAGCGCATTGCCGAAAGGCTGCAGGAGCGCCATGAAGAGTACATCCAGGAGGTTCGCCGCCAGGTTCTAAAGGAAAATAACGGGCCGGAAAACGCCCAGACCCTTAAAAAACTGGCTATTCTGGAAAAGATGTCCCAGATAACCTTGTCCCGGACAGCCCTGGAAGCCCTGCGGCCCCGGCGCCTGGAGGAAATCGTCGGCCAGGATCAGGCCGTGCAGTCAATACTTGCTAAACTCACCTCCCCCTTTCCCCAGCACATGATCATCTACGGCCCGCCGGGGGTGGGGAAAACGACGGCGGCGCGACTGGCCCTGGAAGAAGCCAAGAAAATAAGCAGCTCCCCCTTTAAACCCGGGGCACCTTTTGTCGAGGTGGACGGTACCACCCTGCGCTGGGATCCCCGGGAAGTGACCAACCCCCTCCTGGGCTCTGTTCATGATCCCATTTACCAGGGAGCGCGGCGGGACCTGGCCGAGAGCGGGGTGCCGGAGCCCAAGCTGGGGCTGGTGACTGAGGCTCACGGGGGCATACTCTTTATTGACGAGATCGGGGAAATGGATCCCCTGCTTCTCAACAAGCTCCTCAAAGTCCTGGAAGACAAGCGGGTAGAATTTGATTCCTCCTACTATGACCCCAGTGACGAGAGTGTTCCCCGCTATATTAAAAAACTCTTTGAGGAAGGGGCGCCGGCTGATTTTATCCTTATCGGCGCTACGACACGGGAGCCGGAAGAGCTAAACCCGGCCCTGCGCTCCCGGTGCGCGGAGGTATTTTTTGAACCCCTCACCCCTGTCCATATCCAGACTATTATCAGGGAAGCCGCTGGCCGGCTGGGGGTCAAACTGGAACCGGCGGTACCGGAACTAATCTCCGAATATACCATTGAAGGCCGTAAGGCCATCAACATCCTGGCCGAAGCTTACGGCCTCAGTCTCTATCAACAGCAGCGGAAAAAGGGCCGCCGGCGCCGGTTGATTACAGCAGAACATGTCATGCAGGTTTTAAGAAGCGCCCGCTTGACGCCCTGCGTTACCGTGAAGGCCAGGGATACCCTGGAAGTGGGCCGCGTCATGGGCCTGGCCGTAGCCGGTTTTGTAGGTTCAGTCCTGGAGATTGAGGCGATGGCCTTCCCGGCCCGGGAACCGGGGAAAGGGAGCATCCGCTTTAATGAAACGGCCGGCAGCATGGCCCGGGACTCCGTCTTTAATTCCGCTGTGGTATTTCGCCTGCTGACAGGTGAGGATTTATACAACTATGACGTCCACGTCAATATTGTCGGCGGGGCCAACATTGACGGGCCCTCGGCCGGCCTGGCCATTACCGCGGCCATTATCAGTGCCGTCCAGGAGCGGCCGATGCGCCAGGACATTGCCGTCACCGGCGAGATCTCCATCCAGGGGAAAGTCAAGCCGGTAGGCGGCGTACTGGAGAAAATCTATGGCGCCAAGCAGGCGGGCATGAAGATGGTTTTAATTCCAGCGGAAAATGCAGCCGAGGTACCGGCTGGTCTCAAAGGGATTGCCGTCCAGCCCGTGGAAAATGTAGCCGAGGCCCTGGATTACCTGATGCCGGCGGCCAGGGCCAGGGGCCGGCGGCGGTCCCGGGCAGGAGCCTGAAAACCATGGCAGGCGAACTGGAAAAGCTTCCTCCCCAGAGCCTGGAGGCCGAGCAATCCGTCCTGGGGGCCATTATGCTGGACCGGGAAGCCCTGCTTACCGTTCTGGAAATCCTTAAAGTCGAAGACTTTTACCGGGAAGCCCACCGTTTGATTTATCGCGCCATCCTGGATCTCAATGAGCGCGGTGAGGCTGTCGACCTCCTGACGGTGACGGAAGAACTTCGCCGCCAGGGGCAGCTGGAGGTGGCAGGCGGGGCTGCCTATTTGAGCTCCCTGACGGGCGATGTACCCAGTGTAGCCAATGCCGGCTATTATGCCCGCCTGGTAGCGGAAAAAGCCACATTAAGGGCCCTGGTGCAGGCAGCCGGGCGCATTACCGAACTGGCCTTAAGTCAGGCCGGCGATGTGGACCAGATTTTAGATGAGGCTGAACGTCTAATTTTTGAGGTGGCCGGGGGTCGGCGCCGCAGCGGTTTTGTGCCCGTTAAAGATGTCCTGATGCAAACCTTTGCCCATCTGGAGCGTTTAAGCGCTCATAAGGGTGAAGTTACCGGTATACCCACCTTCCATGACCTGGATAAAATCCTTTCCGGCCTGCAGCCCTCTGATCTCATCATCTGCGCCGCCCGGCCGGGGATGGGAAAGACCTCCTTCTGTCTCAACATTGCCCAGCAGGTGGCTGTTAAACAAAAGTTGCCGGTGGCCATTTTCAGCCTGGAGATGTCCCGGGAACAGGTGGTGCAGCGTATGCTGGCCGCCGAAGCCATGGTGGAACAGCACCGCTTGCGGACGGGCTACTTAACCGAAGACGACTGGGCGCGTCTGGTCAATGCCGCCGGCATCCTGGGAGAAGCCCCCATCTATATTGACGACACCCCGGCCGTCTCGGCCCTGGAGGTCCGGGCCAAGGCCAGGCGACTGCAGGCGGAAAGCGGCCTGGGCCTGGTGGTAGTTGACTACCTGCAGCTTATGCAGGCCCACCGCCGCGTGGACAGCCGCCAGCAGGAAATTGCTATCATTTCCCGGGCCATGAAGGCCCTGGCCCGGGAATTGAATGTTCCCGTCCTGGTCCTATCCCAGTTGAACCGCGGTGTTGAGCAGCGCCAGGATAAACGTCCGGTCATGGCCGATCTCCTGGAGAGCGGGGCTATTGAGGCCGATGCTGACGTGATTATCTTCCTTTACCGGCCCCAGTATTACGATCCCGACACCGATAAAAAGGGGATTGCCGAAGTTATCGTAGCCAAGCACCGCAATGGTCCTGTAGGAACGGTGGAAATGGCCTTTTTACCTGAATTCACCAAATTTGTCGATCTGGCCCCGGAACCCGTGGCATGAGTAAAGCCGGAGTTGACATAACAGCAGACCGGGGTACTAAAAGCCAGGCTTTCAATAGCGGCGGTTACCAGCCGCTCTAAGGCTATTTGAGGAGGGTCTTAGTAATGACGGAAGTCAACATTGCCGGTACCCTGCTAAAACTCCTCCAGGGGGATATTGTCGAGCAGGAGGTAGAGGCCATTGTCAATGCCGCCAATACCGGCCTGTGGGGTGGCAGCGGCGTCGACGGCGCCATCCACCGCGCCGGGGGACCGGCCATAGCAGCAGAGTGCCGCCGCATCCGGGAGGAACAGGGCGGTTGTCCCGTTGGCCAGGCGGTCATCACCTCCGGGGGCTTGCTCAAGGCGCGCTACGTTATCCATACCGTCGGGCCTGTCTGGCGCGGCGGACGGCAAGGAGAAGACGAGCTGCTGGCCAGCGCCTACCGCAGCAGCCTGCAGCTAGCGAGGGAGCGGGGAATAAAATCCCTGGCTTTTCCCTCCATCAGCACTGGAGCCTACCGCTTCCCCGTGGAGCGGGCGGCCCGCATCGCCCTGGCCACAGTTAAGGATTTTTTAGCTGCCAACCCGGGCATCTTTACCGAAGTACGCTTTGTGCTTTTCTCGCAAGAAATTCTAAATACATATACTAGGGTTTTAGAGGAAGGTTTTTAATGCGTACCGGTACGGCCAGCCTGCCCCTCCACGGCGGCCACTGCCCGCCCTGGCTTTTTGAACGCATGAAACGCCTGGGGCCGGCCATCCTGGAGATTATTGTCCGGGAATACGGTCCCCGGGAGGTGTTACGGCGCTTGAGCGATCCGTACTGGTTTCAGGCCTTCGGTTGCGTTCTGGGCTTTGACTGGCATTCTTCGGGTTTAACTACCACCCTCTGCGGCGCCCTTAAGGAGGGTTTGCGCGGCCGGGAAAAGGACCTGGGCTTTGTCATTGCCGGGGGCAAAGGTCGTACTTCCCGCCGGACACCGGAGGAAATTGCAACGGCGGCCGACAGATTGGCCCTGACTTCTTTACAACCAGGAGAGTTAATTTACGCCAGCAGGATGGCCGCCAAAGTCGACAATACGGCCCTCC
Organism: Moorella sp. E308F; assembly: GCF_006538365.1. Taxonomy (NCBI): domain Bacteria; kingdom Bacillati; phylum Bacillota; class Clostridia; order Neomoorellales; family Neomoorellaceae; genus Neomoorella; species Moorella sp. E308F. The sequence goes on from NZ_BJKN01000001.1 coordinate 858,387, forward strand.
AGGACGGCTACCAGCTCTACCACCACGTCTTTATCTTCACCTTTGACGGCCGGTGGGCCGTCGTCCAGCAGGGGATGAATGAAACCACGCGCCTGGCCCGCCGCTACCACTGGCTGGGCGAAGGGCTAAGGGACTTTGTCTGCGAACCCCATGCCGCTGTTTGCTGCGACGTGAAGGGTGAGGTGCTGAACATGGTGGCCAGCGAGGGTCAAGCCTCCCGCCAGGTGGTGACGGAGCTGGCCCGGGAGCAGCCGCAAAAGGTAGTAGCCGAGTTTAACCGCATTCTGGAAAGGGAATTGCCCAACCTCCCTCTCCCCTGGCGTCATGATGTTCCCCGGGCGAGCTACCTCAATAAAGCCCTGCTCAAAGTATATGCCGCCCAGCCCCGGGATTTTGCCGCCGTCCTGGGCGTGGAAGGCGTGGGTCCCAAAACCGTCCGCGCCCTGGCCATGGTTGCCGAGGTGGCCTACGGCGCACCGGCCAGCTTCCGGGATCCGGTCCGGTACAGCTTCAGCCACGGCGGCAAGGACGGCCACCCCTACCCGGTGGACCGCCGGGTGTACGATCGCTCCATTGCCGTCCTGGAGCAGGCCCTGGCATCAGCAAAGATCGGCCGGACTGATAAGCTTCAGGCCTTGAAACGGCTGGCTAAAATTTCTCCGTAAAGGTTTTGCCCCTGTGAAAAAACGCCACGTAGCGCACTTAAGCTACGTGGCGTTTTATTATTAACCCAGGATGTCCTTCAGGTCCTGTTCCGGCGTGGTAGTAGGCTTCAGGTTGTAGTTTTCCTGGAGGACCTTCAGCACATTGGGTGTTAAGAAGGCCGGCAGGGACGGGCCGATGCGGATGTTTTGAATCCCCAGGTGGAGCAGGGTCAGCAGGATGGCCACTGCTTTCTGCTCGAACCAGGACAGGACCAGGCTCAAGGGCAGCTCGTTGACGCTGCAGTTAAAGGCTTCGGCCAGAGCCAGGGCTACCTGGATGGCTGAATAGGCGTTATTGCACTGGCCTATATCGATGAGGCGCGGGATGCCGTCAATGTCGCCCAGGTCGAGGTGGTTGAAGCGGTACTTGCCGCAGCCCAGGGTTAGGACCACGCAGTCCTGCGGCACCTTCTCCACAAACTCGGTGTAGTAGTTGCGGCCCGGCTTGGCCCCGTCGCAGCCGCCCACCAGGAAGAAGTGGCGGATCTTGCCGGCCTTGACGGCCTCGATCACCTGGCCGGCTATGCTTAAGATAGCCGTGTGATGGAAACCGGTGGTCAGCTCGCCGCCGGCCTTTTCCTCCAGGGGCGGCAGGGCCTTGGCCTTTTCAATAACCGGCGTAAAGTCGCGGTTTTTAATATGAGTTACTCCCGGCAGGCCGGCAATGCCGCAGGTAAACATGCGCTCCCGGTAAGATTCCGCAGGTATTAACACGCAGTTAGTTGTACCCAGGATGGCGCCGGGGAACTCGGCAAACTCTTTTTTCTGGTTCTGCCAGGCCGAGCCGTAGTTGCCCACCAGGTGAGGGAACTTTTTCAATTCCGGGTAGGCGTGGGCCGGCAGCATTTCGCCGTGGGTATACACATTAATCCCCGTACCTTCCGTCTGCTGCAGGAGTTCATAGAGATCCAGCAGGTCATGGCCGGTAACGAGGATGCCCGGTCCTTTCTTGGTGCCGGTAGAAACCTTCGTCGGGACCGGGGCGCCGAAACGCTCTACATGGGCTTTATCCAATAATTCCATGACCTTGAGGTTCATGGCCCCGACTTTTAAGGCCATCTCTATATGACGGTTAAGATCAAAGTCGACGTTGGTTAGGGTGGTAAAAAGTGCCTCGTGCATAAAGGCGTCTACTTCTTCGTCCCGGGCACCCAGTTCCCGGGCATGGTAGGCATAGGCGGCAATACCCTTAAGGCCGATAAGGATGGTATCCTGGAGGCTGGCGATATCTTCGTTCTTACCGCAGACGCCTACCCTGGTGCAGCCGGTACCGCCGGCCGTCTGCTCGCACTGGTAACAAAACATGGTTTCTCCCCCTTTGGTGGAATTCTAAAGACACCTTTATCATAAACAAGGGCGCGAAGACAAACTGTGACCTCGGTCACAATTATAAAGCGATTTCATCAAATAATCGGCTGCGTTCTTGTTACAAATCTAAAATGGCACTGGCAGGAAATCCATATTTGGTGTCGAAAAAAATTTATTACAGTCAGTAATTAACAAAAAAAGGCGGAGGTACGCAATGGATGGCAATTCTCCCCGGCGAGGCGGGGCTGGATTGGATAAACTGGCAGGAGCTACAACCCAAATTTATGATTTTCATTCTGCAACCGTCCAGCGTACCGGGGATTATTACCATCCGTCGCCGCAGAGGAATCCGGCCAGGATACCCCATTTACCTGACGGGCCGGTAGGGGAAATTTATCAGGAAGCCCAGGAAGCTCTGAGCGATGTCTATCACCGCTGCCGCCTGGGGAGTCAGCTGGAGGTTAAAAATATCCAGGAGATAGTAGCCGACTTTCTCAACCGGATGCAGGACAACCAGAACATGTTTTTGCAGATGGCCATGCTTAAGGACCTGGACCCTTACTCTGCACGCCACTCTCTGAATGTGACTGTTCTGGCTACCCTCCTGGGTTTAAAACTGGGCCTTTCCCAGAAAGAACTCCTGGTCATCGGCGTTGGCGCCATGCTCCACGACGTGGGCAAATTGGAAGTACCGCCTGAAGTTTTATTAAAACCGGGCAAGTTAACTGCCGAGGAGTTTGCTCTTATCAAGAGCCATCCCCAGGCCGGTTATGAGCGGTTGGAGGGCGTGGTAAGCGAAGCAGTTCGCCGGGTGGCCCGGGATCATCATGAACGTTGCAACGGCAGCGGTTACCCTAAAGGATTAAGGTGGGAAGAGTTAAGCCTGGCGGCCCGGTGCGTGGCTATCGCCGATGTTTACGATGCTGTAACTACCGACCGCTGCTACCGCCCCAGGTATCTTCCCCATGAGGGCATGGAATTATTAATGGTAGAAAGCACCATGGGTAACCTGGACCTGAAACTGGTACGAGTCTTTTTGCAAGCTATTGCCAGTTACCCGGTGGGCACTACGGTGCGGTTAACGACCGGTGAAATAGCCCGGGTAATAGCCCAGGAGCCGGAGGTGCCCATGCGGCCGGTGGTTGAGGTGCTGCAGCCCCGGCGCCGCGCCGGCGAGGTTATCCGCCTCCTGACCAATCCTTCTGTTTTAATTGTGGAAGCTGAACCCTGATCCATTTTTGTAAAAACTGTGTACAGGCAGGCCGGCAGGGATATGCTATTACTGGCCAACCTGTATGGCGGGGATGATTGCATGCCGGTAAAGGGGAAAGATTTTACAACGGCTTACCTGGGTTTGGGCTCCAACCTGGGTGATCGGGAAGGGCATTTGCAGCGGGCCGTAGCAATACTTACGGCCACCGAAGGGATCGAGGTGGAACGCCTTTCTTCCTGGTATGAGACGGCCCCGGTGGGCAAGACGGGCCAGGGATGGTTTTTAAACGGAGTGGCCAGGATCAAAACCTCCATGCACCCGCGCGAGCTGCTGTCGACTGTCCTGGCTATAGAGCAGCGCCTGGGCCGGGTGCGGCGGGAGCGCTGGGGTCCCCGCAACATTGATATTGACATCCTGCTTTACGATGATTTAACAGTTAATGAACCCGACCTGCAGATTCCCCACCCCAGGATGCAAGAGCGGGCCTTTGTCCTGATACCCCTGGCAGAAATTGCCCCGGACCTTATTTTACCGGATGGCCGGCGGGCAGATGTGGCTGCTAAAGACTGTTTTCCCGGGCAGGAAGTATTGCCGTATAGTGGTTTCAGGTGTTAGAATAAAATTGGGCGCTACCTTTAAGGAGTGCACGCATTTATCCTTCGATAATACCGGCTTAAAATTATACCGCTTGGATCTATTTAAGACCGAGACGGGTGAATGAGGAATCAAGCTTCCGGCAGCTCGTCGGAAGCTTTTTATTTGGAGGAGCGTCGCAATTATGCGGGTGGGCATAATTGGAGCCGGAGCTGTCGGTACGGGGATGGGCATATTATTGCGCCGGCGGGGATACACCATCGCCGGTGTAGCCAGCCGTACCCCTGCTTCAGCCCGGCGGGCGGCAGCAAGGCTGGCCTGCCCGGTCTTTGCGCAGCCGGAAGAAGTAGCCCGGCAGGCCGACCTGATCTTTATTACCACCAGTGACCAGGCCATCGGCCCGGTGGCAGCCGCCATTGCCTCGAGAAACGGCTTTCGCCCCGGGCAAACGGTCATTCATATGAGCGGTTCGTTAACTTCAGCCGTCCTGGACCCGGCCCGGCGGGCCGGTGCCCTGGCCTTGAGCCTCCATCCCCTCCAGTCCTGTGCCGATGCCGACCGGGCGGTGGCCAACCTCCCCGGGTCGGTTTTCAGCCTGGAAGGCGATCGGGAAGCCCTGCCTCTGGGGAAACGCCTGGTAACCGAACTGGGGGGTGAGTATTTCCTCATCAGCCCCGGGGCCAAACCCCTTTACCATGCGGCCGCCTGCGTCGCTTCCAACTACCTGGTCAGCCTCATAGATTTAAGTCGCCGGCTCATGCAGGCGGCCGGCATGGAACCGGAGATGGCGGCCCGGGCCCTGGCGCCATTAATTAAAGGCACTTTAGATAATATTAATGAAAAGGGAATTCCCCAGGCCCTGACCGGTCCCATTGCCAGGGGCGACTTTGTTACCATCAGGGATCATTTAAAGGCCATGGAAGCCGCTGTTCCCGAACTGGGCGAGATTTACCGCGCCCTGGGACGCTATACGGCCGACCTGGCCGGCCGTAAAGGCAGCATCGACGCCCGCAAGGTAGCCCTGTTCGGGCAAATCCTGGCTACCAAATTTGATGCGATGAGCAGGCGGGCAGAAGATTTTATTTTTAAAGGAGCTGACGGTATTGGAGCTGTTGACAACAATTGCCGCGGTACGCAAGTTTGTGGCGGCAGCCAGGCAACAGGGCAAGAGCATAGGCCTGGTCCCGACCATGGGTTACCTTCACGAGGGCCATTTAACCCTGGCCAGGACGGCCAGGGAGCAGAATGACGTCGTTATTATGAGCATTTTTGTCAACCCGACCCAGTTTGGCCCCGGGGAAGACCTGGAGCGTTATCCCCGGGACCTGGAAAGGGATCAAAAGCTGGCTGCTGCCGCGGGTGTCGACGCCATTTTTGCCCCTGCGGTAGCAGAAATGTACCCGCCCGGCTATGCCACCTATGTCCAGGTCGAGGGCTTGACGGAAGTTCTCTGTGGCGCTTCCCGGCCGGGTCACTTCCGGGGCGTGGCTACGGTGGTCAGCAAGCTATTTAATATCGTCCAACCCGACCGCGCCTATTTCGGCCTCAAGGATTACCAGCAGGCGGTAGTGATCAAGCGCCTGGTCAGGGATTTAAATTTTCCGGTTGACATAATCACCGTTCCCACCGTACGGGAGTCCGACGGCCTGGCTTTAAGTTCACGGAACAAATATTTAAGCCCGGAAGAGCGCCAATCAGCCCTGTCCCTCTATCGGGCTTTGAACATCGGGGCCGACCTTATCCGCTCTGGCGAACGCCGTGCTGCCGTAGTCCGGGAAGCCATGGCTCAGGAAATTTTATCCCGGCCCGGGACGCGAATAGATTATGTGGCGGTAAATGACGCAGAGACTCTTGAACCTTTAGACGAAATCAAGGGCCGGGTGCTGCTGGCCCTGGCCGTTTGGGTGGGCAACACCCGTTTAATTGATAATTTGACCCTGGAGGTAAAAGACGATGTGGCGCACCATGATGAAAAGCAAGCTCCACCGGGCGACTGTCACCGAGGCTAACCTCAATTATATCGGTAGTATTACCATCGACAGCGAACTGATGGCCGCGGCCGATATTTTGCCCAACGAGAAAGTGCAGGTGGTCAACAATAATAATGGCGCCCGCCTGGAAACCTATGCCATCCCCGGGCCTCCCGGCAGCGGGGTTATCTGCGCCAACGGGGCCGCCGCCAGGCTGGTCCAGCCCGGCGATGTTGTCATCATTATCTCCTACGGTATATTTACCGACGCCGAGGCCAGGTCCTATCAACCGCGGGTCATTCTCCTGGATGGCCAGAATAAAATAAGCGAGGTCAGGGGCGGGGAACAGCCGCGGGAAGTCTGGGTGTGAAGAAAGACAGGAAAAATGTTAACCCAGATGGCGGGCGGATAGTTGACAACCATAAAAAGGAAGATTAAAATATAATCATGGGCATAGAAGGCAGCAAGCAACAGGTATTAGAGTATCTGCGCCGCCGCCGGGGCGAATACATTTCTGGTGAAGAGCTGAGCAAAAAGCTTGCCATCACCAGGACGGCCGTGTGGAAACATATCCAGGCTTTACGCCAGGAAGGCTATCGGATTGATGCCCAGACCCGCCGCGGCTATTGCCTGCTGTCCGTCCCGGATTGCTTTTATCCCGAGGAAGTGGCCGCAGGCCTCAAGACGTCCTGGCTGGGACGGAACCTTTACTATTACGACGAAGTGGGTTCTACCAACCAGGTGGCCAAAGAACTGGCCGACGGCGGGGCACCGGAAGGGACAGTGGTCGTCGCCGAGGGCCAGACAGGCGGCCGCGGCCGGCGGGGGCGTTCCTGGCTCTCGCCGCCCCGAAAAGGCATCTGGTTCTCGGTTATCTTGCGCCCCCGGGTGGTTCCGGTCCTGGCTTCCCAGCTGCCCCTGCTGGCGGCAGTAGCCGTGGCGGCAGCCATCCGCCAGAGAACTGGCCTCCCCCCGGGTATCAAGTGGCCCAACGATCTCCTGGCCGGCGGGCGTAAAGTCTGCGGCATCCTGACGGAGATTAAAGCCGAAATTGATGCCCTCGAGTATGTTGTCCTGGGTACAGGCTTAAACGTCAACGTTGAGGCGGATGATTTTAGCCCCGAGGTTAGACCCCTGGCTACCTCTTTATTTTTAGAACTGGGGCGACCGGTGGCGCGGCTGCCTTTATTCCAGGAGATATTGTACCAGTTGGAAAAATGGTATGAGCGCTGGCAGGAGGAGGGTTTCGATCCTGTCCGGCGGGCCTGGAAAGAGGCGAGCGTGACCCTGGGCCGGGAGGTGGAGGTTAACTCCTGGCGGGAAGTTTTCCGGGGCGTGGCTGTAGATATTGACGCTGAGGGCGCGCTGCTGGTCCGGGGTGCTGGTAGTGAGGTCCGGCGTTTTACCGCAGGGGAGGTGAGCCTGCGGACGGCAAGCTAAATTTTTTGTCATATATGTTAACCTATATATAGCAAATGGTTAACAATAAAAACAAGAAACCATTTGCGGTAGCGAGCCGCCGTAAGCTGCGGGCTGGAAAATGCCAGCCCGCAATAGCTGATTTAGGAGGAGGAATCTTCTATGCGTACTAAAGATATGGCCTTGGTGGCCCTTTTTGCCGCCCTGGTAGCCGTCCTGGCCCAGGTGGCTATTCCCCTGCCCTTTTCACCGGTACCCATTACCGGCCAGGTCCTGGGAGTATTCCTGGCCGGTGCCATCCTGGGTAAAAATAGAGGTACCCTGGCCATGCTCGTTTACTTACTTCTGGGGGCCATTGGTTTACCCGTCTTTGCCCGTGGCGGAGCTGGCCTGGCGGCCTTTGCCAGCCCGTCGGGGGGATACCTCTGGGGTTTTGCCCTGGGGGTCTACCTCATGGGCCTGGTCCTGGAAAGGGGTAAAGGGGAGCCGGGTTACGGCCGCCTGGCTGCCGGCATGCTCACCTGCCTGGTAGTAATCTACGTTCTGGGTACTTTACAGTTGATGTACCTCCTGCATCTTAATCTGATGAAAGGTCTTCTCCTGGGGGTTCTGCCCTACATCCCCCTGGACCTGGCCAAACTGGTCCTGGCAGCAGCCATCAGCCTCCAGGTCCGGCGGGCGCTGCAGCAGGCAGGGTATCTACCAGCCCGTGAGTTGGAAGAGCAGTCTGGGGAAAGCAGTTAGTTATTCAGTCCCCAATCGCTATTAATCATCATTAATGATTATGATGTCTGGTGCCGGGCCTGCCCCAACCAGGGTACAGATAACTGTACCACTGCGGTGGCGCGGGATAACCTGGTGCTAAAGCATCTGGGCCTGGTACCCGGTACCGCCCTGACCTGGGCCGCGGCCTGGGAACTTGTTGGCCGCAAAGTTGATAAAAATGCGGCCGGTCGCCTCTGCGCCGGTTGCCCCTGGCTGGCCGGCGGTTATTGCCGATGGTAACTAACCCCTTAACGGGGTTATTTTTTTACCGGCAGGAAAGAGGATAAAGCCGGGTACTGTGGAATAATTGAAGTTGAAAAGAATGGAGGGGATGAGGCCATGTTACTGGCCATAGATATCGGCAATACTAATATTGTCATTGGCCTTTATAAAGGTAAGGAGTTGCAATGCCACTGGCGCGTAGCCAGCGACCGGCAGAAGACAGCCGATGAATACGGCCTGATTTTACGTCAACTGTGCCATTACCAGGGGGTGGACCTGGAGGCCATTAAAGCCGTGGTCATGGCTTCCGTGGTGCCGACTTTGACCCAGACTTTGACCATGATGCTTAAAGATCAGTTTAACTGCCGGCTGCTGGTAATCGGCCCCGGGGTAAAAACCGGGATGCCCATCCGCTTTGACAACCCCAGGGAGGTAGGTGCCGACAGGATTGTCAACGGCGTGGCCGTCTATGAACTGTATGGTGGCCCGGCCATTGTCGTGGACTTCGGGACCGCTACCACCTATGACGCCATTTCCGCCAGCGGCGAATACCTGGGCGGGGCCATCGCTCCCGGGATTGGCATCGCTACGGATGCCCTTTTTGCCCGGGCGGCCAAACTGCCCCGGGTGGAACTCGTCAGGCCGCCCCAGGTAATCGGTAAAAATACCGTAGCCTGCATGCAGGCGGGGATAATGTATGGCTTTATCGGCCAGGTAGAAGGAATTGTTAAGCGCATGCAGGCCGAGATGGGGGGGCGGGCCGTGGTGGTAGCCACCGGCGGCCTGGCCGGCTTGATAGCACCTGAAGTTAGCTGCATCGATAAGGTTGATCCCCTGTTAACCTTGGAGGGTTTGCGGATTGTCTATGAGCGCAACAGTTAAAATTGGCCCGGTTACCCTGGCCGCACCCCTGGTGACGGCACCCATGGCGGGCTTTACCGACCGCATCTTTCGCCACCTCGCCAGGGAAGCGGGGGCGGCCTTAACCTATACAGAAATGATCAGCGCCCAGGGTCTTATCTATCAAAGCAAGGCTACCTGGGCGCTCCTGGATGTAAAGGACGAACCTGGCCCGGTTACTGTCCAGCTCTTCGGCCGCGAGCCGGAAATCCTGGCCAGGGCTACCAAACTGGCTGTGGCCGCTGGGGCGGATATTGTTGATTTAAATATGGGCTGCCCGACACCCAAGATAGTGAAAAATGGCGAGGGAGCGGCCTTGATGCGCGATCTACCCCTGGCAGCGGCCATTGTCGCCGCCATGGTTGAGGCTGCCGGCCCGGTGCCGGTAACGGTCAAAATGCGCAAGGGCTGGGATGAAAATTCCGTAAATGTTATCGAGGCAGCCCGGGCGGTGGTTGAAGCCGGGGCGGCGGCGGTAGCCATCCACGGCCGCACCCGCAGCCAGTTTTACAGCGGGCAGGCCGACTGGGATTGCATCCGCCGGGTAAAGGAAGCCGTACCGGTACCGGTCATTGGCAATGGTGATATCAGGACACCGGCAGACGCCGTAGCCATGCTGGAACAGACAGGTTGCGACGCCGTCATGGTAGGCCGGGCTGCGATAGGCAATCCCTGGCTTTTAACGGCCATCCGCGCCCGCCTGGAAGGCCGGTCGGAACCTCCACCACCGGATGTAGCCACACGTATGGCTATGGCCATTCGCCATTTAAACATGATGGTAGAGCTGAAAGGTGAAAAGAAGGCAGTAAAAGAAATGCGGAAAGTTTTGGCCTGTTACCTGCGGGGTTTACCGGGGGCAGCCCGCCTGCGCCAGCACCTATATACCCTCGATACCGCGGCGGAAGTCATCGCCACCCTGAATGCTTATAGCCGTGTCTATCCTGGCCGACCTCACGTATAAAATTACTGCTCCAGCTGTTTCTTCAGCGCGGTGATTTCGTTAGCTAATTCAAAGCTACGATGCGCGGTGATTTCGTTAGCTAATTCAAAGCTACGATGGTAGAAACACGGTTATAATAGCCAAAAACCTGGAGAAGTTCAATGTTCAAGTTGCCTTCTCAAGGTGTTTATCTCTTCCGGGGTAAGCCCTGTGGCCTTGATAATGGTGTTGACGTCGACGTTGAGCAGGAGTAAGTTTTTGGCTACTTCTAACTTTCCTTCTAACTTTCCTTCTAACTTTCCTTCCAGTTTTCCTTGCAATAAAATCTCTTGCCTCATTTCATCCAGAGCTATTTCCAGGTTGCTAATCATTTGTTCCACCTCCCAGGGGTTGTTGGCATCCAGGATGCAATCCACTTTTGCCTGTATGCCGGCTGGCATTTTAGGTTTGATAACGTGCTTCAGCCAGGTTGTTATATGACGGAACTCATCGGGAGTCATGGTCTTTATTGCTCCCGCTAGTTTTTGGAGGCGTATCATCAGTTCTTCCGGTTTGGCTTTTTGGTCCAGTAAAAATATGCTGGCGATTACATTGGCAGCTTTGACGAGCTCTTCTTCGCTGTAACGGTTGACGTCAAACAACAGGTAGTGGAAGTCCAGCAGATGCCTGCTGAAATTCTGGTAACCGTCTAGCATTTCTTTGAAGGATAGTTCCGCCGTCCAGTTATTAGCCCCGTTATAGAGCACTGCCGGTATGATGGGCGGCAGGCGGAAATTTTTGCTCTCCCGTTCGCCCTGCGGGGTGTTGTTGTAGATTTCCCGCCAGATTTCGACCATATATAGCAAAAGGCGGAAGGGCATCAGATAGTCTACCGTTGACTGCAGCTCCAGCAGGATGTAAAAGATGACATTATTATCCCTGGTCTTGAGCCGGTAGACGACATCGGCTTCTTTCTCGCTGAAATCCTGAAGGACGTAGGATTTATTCACCAGGATAAGGTCGTTTTCGTCGATGGCCGCCACCCATTCTTCCCGGACGAAGGTCTTTAAGAGTTCCAGGAACACTCTTTTGTCGGCCAGGAGCTGCCGATACCCCTTGTCGTGGGGGTGGTGGGGAGGCGGGGGTTGCCCTTCGTTTTCCGGCAAGGGATCACCTTCTTCTTGATACCATTATACCATGTTTTTGATGCAAGTGATAGTTTGCGGAAAGCCGATGATGTACGGGTTTTGAAAAGATTGTTTTGCTCGCTCTGTCGTCCTCGCGGAGCGGTCTGTTGAGGGACCTGCTAAACTACCTTGCCAGGACGGTTTTATTTTGTTATAATCTCCCTGTGCACATATCTGTGCACAGAGGAGTAGACTTTCTAATGGACCTGATCCGGATTGGCGACAGGCTTATCAGCCGGCGCAAGATTAACTCCATCCTGGAGCGCATCTTTACATTGCGCTGCCAGGGTTTTTCCCAGCAGGAGACAGCCCGGCAGATAGGCGTCGACCGCTCCTTTGTCTCCCGTTTAGAAACCCTGGGCGAGGTACGGCGCGGCCGACGTATAGCTGTGGTAGGTTTTCCGGTAGCCAATAAAGCCGAGCTGGAAAATATGCTGCGGCAGGAGGGCGTAGAATACATCTTACTTTTAACCGATGCCGAGCGCTGGGATTTTGTCCGCCAGAAAAGCGGGCTGGAGTTGTTGAACCAGCTGATGGAGATTGTAGGCCGGGTGCGGGACTACGATGTCGTCATCATTATCGGTTCCGACTACCGCATCAAGGTCAGCGAAGCGCTGCTGGGACGAGAAGTGGTGGGCGTGGAGATCGGCCCTTCCCCCATCCAGGGTGACCGGGAGGTAGATGTCGAGGGATTGCGCGCCCTGGTACGCCAGCTGGGAAAAAACAAAGGAAGGGATAAAAAATGAAACGAGTGGTCAGCATCAGCCTGGGTTCCTCTAAACGGGATCACCAGGTGGAAGCTGAATTCCTGGGAGAAAAGTTCCGCATCGAGCGCATCGGTACCGACGGCGATATGGAGCGGATGATTAATCTTATCCGGGAACTGGACGGGCAGGTGGATGCCTTCGGCCTGGGAGGGATGGACCTCTACATCCGGGTAGGCACCAGGCGTTATCTCCTCCGGGATGCGGCTAAAATAGTCCGGGCGGCCCGGCTGACTCCCATAGTGGACGGCGGCGGCTTAAAGGATACCCTGGAGCGCCGGGTGATAGCCTACCTGGCCCGGGAAGGTATCCTGGATTTCCGGGGGAAAAGGGTGCTCATGGTTAGCGCCGTCGACCGTTTTGGCATGGCTGAAGCCCTGGACGCTGCCGGGGCCGATCTTATTTGCGGCGACCTGATTTTTGGCCTGGGTATACCCGTACCCATCCGTTCCCTGGCAAAATTCCAGCGGGTGGCCTACCTGGCGGCACCCTTTGTACGCCTGCTGCCCTTTAAACTCCTTTATCCTACGGGTAAAGAGCAGGAGAAGATCGACAACCGCTATCAGCGTTATTACGAAGGGGCGGAGATTGTTGCCGGGGATTTCCTCTTTATTCGCCGTTACCTTCCCCCGGAGCTGCCGGGGCGGGTAATAATCACCAATACCGTTACCAGCGCCGACATCGAAGAACTGCGCCGCCGGGGTATTAAAACTTTGATAACTACCACGCCGGAATTTAACGGCCGCTCCTTCGGTACCAACGTCATGGAAGGCGTGCTCTTAACCTTGAGCGGAAAAAAGCCGGAGGATGTCACCCCGGAAGATTACAACCGCCTCCTGGACCGGCTGGAATTTAAACCACGCATCGTAAATTTGAATTGAGCTACATTATGGGAAAGCCGCCCGCGGCGGTGCTGCGCCACCAGCGGACGCAGGAGAAGGAGGAGGGCGGCCTCCGACAAACCTGCCGCTTCCCCTATCTATTCTTCGAAGGAGGGCTCATTCCTTGCACAAGTTCGCCTTCATGATCCACCCCCTGGATATCAGTGATATTACCAGGAAATTTCCTCTCGCCCGCCACTTGCCCTCCAGTCTCCTGGAACGGGCGACACGTTATCTCCCCCCTTTGAAAACCTCGCACATTACCGGCGTCCGTTCTCCCTACGCAGAAACTGAAGGGTGGTTTGTAGCCTGTCCCCTGACTTCACGCCAGATGGTAAGCCTGCCGGAAAAATTTGTAATGGAACGGATTATTAGCACCGGCCGCCTGGCGGAAAAACTGGGCGCCGAGATCCTGGGCCTGGGGGCCATGACTTCCGTAGTCGGCGATGCCGGGATTACCGTGGCCCGCAATTTAAATATAGCGGTGACCACGGGCAACAGTTATACCGTAGCTACGGCCATAGAAGCTACGGAAAAGGCGGCGGCCATGATGGATATTGACCTGCCCCGGGCCGAGGTAGCTATTGTTGGGGCCACAGGTTCCATTGGCGCCGTGTGCGCTAAAATCCTGGCCCGGCGCTGCCAGCATCTAACCCTTGTTGCCCGCAATGAAGCTAAACTGTTCCGCCTGGCCGGTGAGATAAAGGATATGACTGGTGTAAAGGCCAGGATAACCAGCCATTCCCAGGAAGCCATCCGTCGCGCCGATGTTATTATCACCGTTACCTCAGCGGTAGACACCATCATTGAGCCCGGGGACCTGAAGCCGGGAGCGGTAGTCTGCGACGTAGCCCGGCCCCGGGATGTTTCCCGGCGAGTAGCCGAGATGCGCGACGACGTGCTGGTGATTGACGGCGGGGTGGTCGAGGTACCGGGCAATGTCAACTTTAACTTTAATTTTGGTTACCCGCCGGGTTTAGCCTATGCCTGCATGGCCGAAACCATGATCCTGGCCCTGGAGGGGAGAATTGAAAACTTTACCCTGGGCCGAGAGTTAACGGTAGAACAGATTGATACCATTAACCGCCTGGCGGCCAAACACGGCTTTCGCGTGGCCGGCTTCCGTAGTTTTGAGCTCCCGGTTTCCGAAGCCAGGGTGGCAGCCATCCGCGAGCAGGCCCGACGCAAAGCAGCCCTGCCTCGTTAACTTTTAGAAAGGTATTGACATGGTAACCGGGCAAGCCTATAATACCAGTAAACGAGCGGACTATGGCACAACAAGCACTGGGGCAACCTCCGGTGCTTGTTATGGTACTTGGACCTGTGGATCGGCCGCATAAAGGAGCGAAAAAGGACATATATTGAGATAGCACCGGTGCTTATAAGTGATGCGGTAATTGAAAGGGAGCGAGAGGATGGCAGAAAAAGAAACCTTATTAACCCTGAGCGGATTGAAGAAGCTGGAAGAAGAGCTGGAGTACCTTAAATCTGTAAAAAGGCGGGAGGTCGCCGAACGTTTAAAGCAGGCCATTGAGTTCGGCGACCTCAGCGAGAACTCTGAATACGAGGACGCCAAAAACGAGCAGGCCTTCATTGAAGGCCGTATTCTTACCCTGGAAAAAAAGCTGCGTAACGCCAGGGTTATTGACGCCAGCGAGGTACCTGGTGACGTTGTCTCCCTCGGCTCCCGGGTCACTTTAAAGGACTTGGACGCAGGGGAGGAACTGCAATACGAAATTGTCGGCTCTATGGAAGCCGATCCGGCAGAGAATCGGATTTCCAACGAGTCGCCGGTAGGCAAGGCCATCCTGGGCCATCGTATTGGAGAAATAATAAATATTCAGGTACCGGCCGGAACCCTGCGTTACCAGATAGTAAATATAACCAGAGGGCAATAGGGGGAACAATAATTTGGAAGTCGAGAACGATTTAATAGCGGTGCGCCTGGAAAAGTTAAAGGAACTTCAGGAGGAGGGCATCGACCCATACGGGGGACGTTTTGAGCGTACCCATACCACAGCAGCCGTTCACCGGCATTTTGAAGAACTGCAAGGGCAAGAAGTAACCCTGGCCGGCCGTATCATGGCCATCAGGGGCCATGGTAAAGCCTCCTTTGCTGATTTGCAGGACCGGGACGGACGGCTCCAGCTTTATATTCGTATCGATAATGTTGGGGCGGAAACCTATGAGTTTTTCCGCAAACTGGACATCGGCGACATTATTGGTGTTAAAGGCAGGGTCTTTCGTACCCACCGCGGGGAAATCTCCCTGGAAGTCCATCAGCTAACCCTGCTGTGTAAGAGTTTGCGTCCTTTGCCGGAAAAATGGCACGGTTTGAAGGACGTAGATTTGCGCTACCGACAGCGTTATCTCGACCTCATTGTTAACCCGGAAGTAAAGCAGGTATTTATTACCAGAGCCAGGGTTTTACGGGCCATACGCACTTTCCTGGACAACCAGGGCTTTTTAGAGGTGGAAACACCGAGCATGCATACCATCCCCGGCGGCGCAGCAGCCCGGCCCTTTATTACCCATCACAATGCCCTGGATATCGATCTCTATTTACGTATTGCCCTGGAGCTGCACTTAAAGCGGTTGCTGGTCGGCGGCCTGGAAAAGGTCTACGAGATGGGCCGCATTTTTCGCAACGAAGGCATATCTACCAAACACAATCCCGAATTTACCATGATCGAGTTGTATCAGGCCTATGCCGACTATGAAGATATGATGACCCTCCTGGAAGAGATGGTAGCCTTTGTCGCCAGGGAAGCAGTAGGGACGACCACCGTTACCTACCAGGGCGAAGAGCTGGATTTGACCCCGCCCTGGCCGCGGTTAACCATGTTTGCAGCCATTGAAAAGTATACCGGAGTGGACTTTTCCCGGATAACAACAAGGGAAGAGGCATGGCGGGCGGCAACGGAACTGGGCGTGGAACTCGAACCCGGCCTGGACTGGGGTAAAATTGTGAACGAAATCTTTGAGACCAGGGTGGAACCCCATCTGATACAGCCCACTTTTATCCTTGATTACCCGGTGGCCATTTCTCCCCTGGCCAAGAGGAAAAAAGAAAACCCGGAACTAACTTACCGCTTTGAAGCCTTTATTGCCGGGCGGGAACTGGCCAATGCCTTCTCCGAACTGAATGATCCCCTGGACCAGCGTCGGCGTTTTGAGGCTCAGATGGCTGCCAGGGCCGCTGGTGATGAAGAAGCCCACATGCTGGATGAAGATTTCCTGCGCGCCCTGGAATATGGTATGCCCCCGGCCGGCGGTATGGGTATCGGCATCGACCGCCTGGTAATGCTCCTGACGGACTCCCCTTCCATCAGGGACGTTATCCTATTCCCCACCATGCGTCCCAGGGAAGAATAAGCAAAACGGAGTATCGGGCAGAAAAAAACAA
>NZ_BJKN01000001.1:880729-883229 GCF_006538365.1 Moorella sp. E308F
TACATTCCTCGGTAGCTCAATGGTAGAGCACCCGGCTGTTAACCGGGTGGTTGCAGGTTCGAGCCCTGCCCGGGGAGCCATTCCCCTCTTCCCCTGTTAGGTATCCCCTATCAGGGGCTTTTTTGTTATGGTAAAGGAGGAAAAGTTAAAATATTGGCTATGGAAACCTTATCAGCCAAGCCGGGCGATTTGTTACCGCCCGGACCGGACGGAGTTAACAAAACGGAAGGTATCCAGGCGCGGCTGATAGCCATATATAAAAGACTATATAATTATTTCGGCCCGCGCCACTGGTGGCCTGCCGATACACCCTTTGAAGTCATTGTCGGCGCCATCCTTACCCAGAACGTTGCCTGGAAGAACGTCGAGCAGGCGATAGCCAATCTCAAGGCGGCAGGGCTCCTCGATGCCGAAGCCATGTACAGGGCAACTGCGGCTGAACTGGAACCCCTCATCCGGCCGGCAGGATATTATCGTACCAAAGCTAAAAAGCTCAAGGCTTTTGTTGAACACCTGTGGCAACGGTATAACGGGTCCCTGTCCGCCATGTTTTCCCGACCCCTGGCGGAACTGCGTCCGGAGATACTGGCTATTTATGGTATCGGCCCGGAGACGGCCGACGCTATCCTCTGTTACGCCGGCAATTATCCCATCATGGTCATGGATGCCTACACGCGACGGGTATTTTCGCGGCTGGGCTTTTTTGATGAAAAGATAACCTATCAAAGCATGCAGGAGTTTTTTATGGCCAACCTGCCGCAAGACCAGTATCTCTACAATGAATATCACGCCCTGATTGACGGGTTGGCAAACCAGCTCTGCCGCAAAAACCGGCCCGAATGCTCAAAGTGTCCCCTTGAGGATATTTGTCCCCGAGTCGGGGTTAATATTTAAGGCCTCTGGTATTAACCAGAGGCCTTCTCGATCAAATCAGCGGTAGAATTTTTCCACTGCCCGGGCGCTTTCCCGCGGCCCGACCAGAGCTACTGGCCCGCCGACACAGCCTCCCTCGCAGGCCATACCTTCTAAAAAGTTCCCCGGCAGTTTTCCTGCCCTGGCCAGGTTTAGATACCGTTTACATTCCTCCAGGCCGCTTGCCAGGACAGGTTTGAATTCGACGGCAGCCCCCTGTTCCTTGAGGGCTTGTTCAATCGCTGCGGCAACACCCCCGCTTACCGGGAAACCCCGACCCCACACTGAAGCTGGGGCGGCAGACGCAGAAATCGGGTTGAGAGCAGCGGGGTCTACTTCCCTGGCAGCGAGTAAGGCTGCCAGCTCTTCAAAAGTAAGCACAGCGTCGATGCCGGTCCCAGGGCCGAGGGCCTCTTCCTTTTTGGCCACGCATGGCCCTATAAATACCACTTTGCTGCTTGGAGCTTCAGCCTTAAGCATCCGGCCCAGGACCACCATTGGTGACGGGACCGGGGCAAGGTGATCAGCCAGGTCCGGATAATTTTTCCGCACGAAGGATACAAAAGCGGGACAACAGGAACTGGCCAGCCACTCTTTTTCCGCCACCGTTTGGCTAAATTCTTCTGCTTCCAGTGCAGCCACCCGGTCCGCCCCCCGGGCCACCTCGGCAGTAGCGGTAAAACCCAGTTCGGCGAGGGCCGCCAAAACCTGGCCTACCGACACGTTGGGGCCAAATTGGCCGGCAATCGCCGGTGCCACGGCGGCCACAACCTGTTCGCCTGCTTGAAGCCAGCGAATCACTTCCGGCAACTGGGACTTATCCGCAATAGCTCCAAAGGGGCATGCTGTCAGGCAAGTACCGCAAGCGGTGCAAAATTCGCGGTCAATCACCGAATTGCGGTTGGGCCCGGGTTTAATAGCCCCGGCCGGACAAGAACGCTCGCAGGGACGGCTAACCTCCACAATGGCGTGGAAGTAACAGGCCCGGCTGCAACGCCCGCATTCAACGCATTTTTCTTGATCGATATAGGCCCGGCGGCCAACAATTGTTATAGCTTTTTTCGGGCAGGTGTTTACACAAAAATGGGCGACGCAGCCCCGGCAGGCATCGGTGACCAGGTAACGATCAATGGGACAACGATCACAGGCTATCTCAATTATATCCAGTACCGGGTAGGTGATGTGGTGCCCGGCCAGGCTCTTTTCGGCAACGGCTCCCAGGCGTTCATCTTCGCCCACTTCCCGGGGTGAAAAACCAAGGGCAAACTTAACCCGTTCGGCCAGGATCGCCCTTTCCTTGTACACACAGCAACGGTAACGGGTTATGCCCGCATCAGTAAGGGCGCGCGGGAGCCTGTCTATTTCGCTCTCAAGCCTCCCCGTGAGGGCAAGATGGGCTACTTCCCGCAACACCTCAAATTTAATCTTGGCGACTTCAGATTTGAATGAACGCATGTTTTCTCTCCTCTACCTGGTTGTTTATCAAACCTTATCTTATATTCCTTACAAGTTATATGTCAATGGAAACAAGTTTCATAATTGATTACTCAAGGAAGGAAGTATCTCAAGGCGATAGCCGGCTTTCGGC
>NZ_BJKN01000001.1:889351-915413 GCF_006538365.1 Moorella sp. E308F
TACATTCCTCGGTAGCTCAATGGTAGAGCACCCGGCTGTTAACCGGGTGGTTGCAGGTTCGAGCCCTGCCCGGGGAGCCATTCCCCTCTTCCCCTGTTAGGTATCCCCTATCAGGGGCTTTTTTGTTTGCATTTGCTCTGCCCACCGGTCAGGTATAAGTTGGCACTCCCGGGTTATAATCTGGCTAGTGGGTGATTTAAATAATGCCAAAAGCAACAGGGAATCTAGTTATCCTGGGGCGCTTGCTTTTCCGGGCTTTTCCGGCGGTGGACAGGGAATTAAAGCGCTGGCGGCACCTGGCGGCCAGCACTCCGGAACCGGAACTAAGGCAGCAGGCCCTGGCGAGCCTTACCCTAAAGAAGTTCCACTGCCAGGGAGGGAGTGTCTATGCCACCTTGTCGCCCCGGTACCGGTATGGGGAGCAGCTCCTGCAGGCTATTGTAGCCCTGCAGACCATTAGTGACTACCTGGATAACCTCTGTGACCGGGCCGGTGTCCTGGATGAAAAGGCGTTTCGTCAGCTGCACCTCGCCTTTACCGATGCCCTGTCTCCCGGGACGACCCGGCACGACTATTATGCCGGCTACCCCTACTGCGGCGATGGCGGTTATCTCCAGGCCCTGGTCCGCACTTGCCAGCAGGCCCTGATGGTACTGCCGGGATATAAAATAGTACAGGAGGAAATCTTGTACCTGGCCGGCTTATACTGCCGCCTCCAGGCGACCAAGCATATAGACACAACCAGGCGGCAGGAACGGCTGCAATCCTGGCTGGAACCTTTACTGGGCCAAATACTCACGCCTATCTACTGGTGGGAACTGGCGGCAGCTACAGGCTCAACCCTGGGCATCTTTGCCCTTATGGCCGCTGCGGCCGGGGAAGAAGTAACGTCACCTGAGATAGCCAGGCTAAAAGACGCATACTTACCCTGGATCGGAGGTTTGCATATCCTGCTTGATTACTTTATCGACCAGCAGGAGGACCGGCAGGGGGGCGACCTAAATTTTTGCGCTTTCTACCGCGATGAAGAGGAAGCCGGGCAGCGGTTGCAGTTTTTCCTGGAAAAATCCCTAGAAAAGGCCCAAAAACTCCCTGACCCTGCCTTCCACCTGCTGGTCGTCCAGGGCCTGCCGGCCCTGTACCTTTCCGATGCCAAAGTAGCCGGGCCCAAGTATTTACCAACCAAGGAGGCGGTTCTCCGGGCTGCCGGCAGCTTATCTCAGAAAATGTATCTTCTTTGTAAAACCCTGCGGCGGGTTGGCGTAATTTAGCGACCAGCTTGACTTAAATTAATTCATGCAGGGGGTCCAGGGTACGGGCAGCCAGTAAAGCCAGCTCTTCCTGTACCGGGTTTGCCGGTAGTTTATCCAGGGCCTCCAGGGCCAGGGTAATTTGTTCTCCCGCTGTGGCAGCCGTATATTCATCACATTTTAATTGCCGCGCGGCAGCAGTGAGCTCCTCTATTTCCACAGCCGTCAGGCCGCGGTTTATTTTTTCCTGCCACGGCGCAGCTTCCGGAGAAAGCTCTAAAAAGCGTAAAACAGGGAGGGTAAGGATGCCGCGGGCCAGGTCCTGGCGGTTGGGTTTGCCCATCCTTGCAGCGGAGCCGAAAAGATCGAGGTAATCGTCGATTATCTGGTAGGCCAGGCCCAGGTGCCAGCCGAACCGGGCCAAATAATTCTGCTGGGGGCGCTTTAAACGGCAGAGGATGCCGCCGCAACGGCAGGCGGCACTGAACAGGGCGGCCGTTTTTTGGCCGATATAAGTAAAATAGGAGTTTATATCGGGGCCGGCAGCTGTTAATTGCTGGATTTCCCCGCAGCACATGGAACGGATGGCTTCGGTAACCGTGGTGAGGACGGCTTTTTTGCTTCTGGCCAGGAGACCAAAGGCGGTGGCAAAGAGGTAATCACCGGTGAGGACGGCCGGCACTGTCCCATAGAGGCAGTGGAGAGCGGGCAGACTGCGGCGGACGGTCGCCCCGTCCAGGACGTCGTCGTGGATCAGGGAGGCCAGGTGAATAAGTTCTATGGCTACCGCCACTTGCCGGGCTTCCAGGGTATCATGAATCCCGAAGCGGGCACATAATAAAACTAAAGTTGGCCGCAGGCCCTTACCGCCGGTCAGGGCATGGTTTAAGAGCCGCTGCAACCGGGGATCCGGAGTGGCAACGGCTTCATTTAGGACTGCTTTTATTTCCGCCCCTAGCAAGGTATCTTCTCCTTTACACAAATTTATACAAAAGGTGCCAGCAAATGGAACGGGAGTAACTCTAGTATGGCTGGAAGGAGACGATTTTATAGCCGCCATCTTTAAAAACAGGAGATACAGCAAGCAAGAATGTAAAATAAGGAGCATAATAGCTTTTCAGGTGCCAGAAAGCCAGGGATTGGATAAAATAGGTATAGATTAATATTGCTAAGAGGAAATTTTTGCAGTATAAAATAGTCAAGGAAAGTCAAAAGGAAAAAGAAAGTCAAAACCAAAAGGAAGACTCAAGGGGGTGGGCCGATGAATGGAAGGTAAAACCCTGGCCGACCGGATAGAAAACTACATCAAGTGGCTGTTAAAAAGCAGTGCCGATGGCATAGTAGAGCTTCAGCGCCAGGAGCTGGCCGAGCGCTTTACCTGCGTACCTTCGCAGATCAGCTATGTCCTCAGCACCCGCTTTACCATAGAAAGGGGCTACCTGGTGGAAAGCCGCCGGGGTGGCGGTGGCTATATCCGCATTGCCCGGGTACCCCTAAATGCCGAGGAGCGGCTAAAAGATTGGGTGCACGAAGCCCTTGGTGAATACCTCTCTCAGGAGGCAGCCGTGGAGCTGCTGGAGCGCCTGGGGGAGGAGGGGTTGTTAACCCGGCGGGAGCAGCTGCTCCTGACGGCAGCCATCAACCGCCAGGCTTTACCCCTGGAACTACCCAGGCGCGACCAGGTACGGGCCTGCATTATGAAGGCTGTAATTTTAACCTTAATGCGCGATGATTTCCCTGGCGCAGGATAAAAGGGGGCTAGAAAATGCTTTGTGAACGATGCCAGGAGAGGCCGGCCAGTGTCCACGTTACCAGGATTATCAACGGCGATAAGACGGAGCTTTATCTCTGCCAGGAGTGTGCCCGGGAAATGCAGCCCCAGCTCGACTTTTCCATTCCCAAATTTTTAGCCGGGCTGCTGGATTATGACCCCGGCCTGGAGGTCAAAGCCCCGCCGGCAGTGGAACGCTGCCGCGAGTGCGGCCTGAGCTACGAGCAGTTCCACCAGACGGGGCGGCTGGGATGCCCGGACTGTTACCATTACCTGGCCGCGCGCCTGGATCCCCTCATCCGGCGCATCCAGGGCAGCAGCCAGCACCGCGGCAAAGTACCCCGCCGGGCCGGCGGCAATTTACGGGTGCGCCGGGAGATTGAAAAATTGCGGGCGCAGCTGCAGCGGCTGGTCGAGCAGGAAGAATTTGAAAAGGCCGCCCAGGTCCGGGACCGCATTCGCGATTTAGAAAATCGCCTGGGAGAACAGGGGGTCGGGCAATGAGTCTGAATTTAGAGCGCAGCAGCAAATGGATGGAAGGGTCCGGTCCCCAGGCCGACATCGTCATTTCCAGCCGCATCCGGCTGGCTCGTAACCTGAAGGGGATGCCCTTTCCCAATTTGATGAACGAAGCCCAGGAAGTGAAGGTTATCCGCCAGGTGAGCCAGGCCATCCGGGCGCCGGGGGTCTTCCAGGCCGTGGGTGAATTAAAGCTCCAGACCTTGCGAGAATTGTCGCCGGTAGAGCGGCAGATACTAGTGGAGAAACACCTCATCAGCCCGGACCTGGCGGAAGGTAAGGGAGAAAAGGCCGTAGTTTTACGGGATGATGAGGCCATCAGCATCATGGTCAATGAAGAAGACCACCTGCGCCTGCAGTGCCTTTTGCCGGCCCTGATGCTCCATGAAGCCTGGCGCCTGGCCGACGCCGCCGACGATGCCCTGGAAAACGAGCTGGACTTTGCCTTTGACCAGGAAAGGGGCTACCTTACCGCCTGTCCTACCAATGTCGGTACGGGCTTAAGGGCTTCCACCATGCTGCACCTGCCGGCCCTGGTGTTGACCAAGCAGGCCGGGCAGGTATTGACGGCCCTGACCAAGGTGGGAGTGACGGTCAGGGGCCTCTACGGCGAGGGCACGGAAGCCCAGGGCAATATCTTCCAGGTTTCCAATCAAATCACCCTGGGACGTTCTGAAGAAGAGATTATCAACAACCTTTCGGCGGTAACTGTGCGGCTGGCCGATCAGGAAAGGGAAGCCAGGGAATTGCTGCGCAAGCAAAACCGCTGGCAGCTGGAAGACCGCGTGGGCCGGGCCTACGGTGTCCTGACCAACGCCCGCGTCTTGAGCTCCCAGGAAGCCCTGCAGCTGCTTTCAGATGTCCGCCTGGGAGTGGAAATGAAAATTTTACGCGGCATCGACCAGCGGCTAATAAACCAGCTCATGGTGCGCATCCAGCCGGCTTACCTGCAGTTTACCGCCGGGAAAGAAATGACGCCCTTTGAGCGCGATGTGCGCCGGGCGGCCATGGTACGGGAATTTTTAGCAGGCTAGCAGAAAACCTACAGGAGGTGGAGTAATCATGTCACCACGTTTTACCGAAAGGGCCAACCGGGTCTTGCGCCTGGCCCAGGAAGAAGCCAGGGCCTTGCATCACCCGGCCATTGGGACCGAACATATCCTGCTGGGTATCTTGCGGGAAGGCGACAGCGTCGCCGCCCGCGCCCTGGCCAGTTTGGGAGTGAATGTGAAAGCTGTACGTGAGGAAGTGCGTAAAATTATCCGGCCGGGGGAAGCCCCTGCCGGTGGGGAAATCGGCCTGACACCGCGGGCGAAAAGGGTCCTGGAGCTGGCCAATGAAGAAGCGCGGCGCCAGGGCGTAAACTATGTAGGCACAGAACATATCCTCTTAGGCCTGCTGGAAGAAGGCGAAGGCCTGGCGGCCCAGGTGCTGGGCGGGCTGGGCTTGAGCCCCGAGAAAATCCGCCAGCAGGTCATCGCCCTGCTGGGGGGTGCCGGCGGGCAGCCCCAGGCCGGCGGCTGGACCCTGGTTTTCGGCAGCCTGCCCTTCGGCATGAGCGGGTTCCCCGGAGGAGGGGCCTTCCAGCCCATGGGCGCCCCCGGGGCGGTCAAAATGCAGCCGCAGCGGCCGGGTCAGACGCCCACCCTGGACCAGTTCAGCCGGGACCTCACCCGCCTGGCCCGGGAAGACAAGCTGGACCCGGTCATCGGCCGGGAAAAAGAAATTGAACGCGTCATCCAGATTCTAAGCCGCCGGACGAAAAACAACCCCGTTTTAATCGGCGATCCCGGCGTGGGCAAGACGGCCATCGTTGAAGGCCTGGCCCAGAAGATAGTCCAGAACCAGGTACCGGAAGTCCTGCGGGACAAACGGGTGGTGGCCCTGGATATGTCCGGTATGGTGGCCGGCACCAAGTACCGGGGCGAGTTTGAAGAACGCTTCAAGCGGGTTATGGACGAAGTCCGCGACGCCGGCAACGTCATCCTCTTTATCGACGAGCTGCATACCCTCATCGGCGCCGGGGCCGCCGAGGGGGCCATCGACGCTGCCAACATCTTAAAGCCTGCCCTGGCCCGGGGCGAACTGCAGACCATCGGTGCTACCACCATTGACGAGTACCGCAAACACATCGAGCGGGACGCAGCCCTGGAGCGCCGTTTCCAGGCCGTTATGGTCGGCGAGCCCACGGTGGAGGAAACCATAGCCATCCTGAAGGGCCTGCGGGACCGCTATGAGGCCCACCACCGGGTGAAGATTTCCGATGCGGCCCTGGAGGCGGCGGCCAGGCTTTCCGACCGCTACATCACCGACCGCTACCTGCCGGATAAAGCCATCGACCTGGTTGACGAGGCTGCTTCCCGGGTGCGTCTCAAAGTCTACACGGCTCCCGACGACGTGAAAAAGCTGGAAGCACGCCTGGAAGAACTGGAGAAGGAAAAGGCGGCGGCCGTCCATGCCCAGGAGTTTGAAAAGGCGGCGGCCTTAAGGGACGAAGAAAAGAAAATAAAAGAGGAGTTAGAAGCCAAAAAGGGCGAGTGGCAGAAGGAAAAGGGCCTGGAGAAGTCCGTGGTGACGCCGGAGGACATCGCCCAGATTGTTTCCAGCTGGACGGGAATCCCGGTCACCCAGCTGGCCCAGGAGGAAAGCGAGCGGCTCCTCCACCTGGAGGATGTCCTGCACCAGCGGGTCATCGGCCAGGATGAGGCCGTCCACGCCGTTGCCCGGGCCGTGCGCCGCGCCCGGGCGGGCCTCAAAGACCCCAAGCGGCCCATCGGCTCTTTCATCTTCCTCGGCCCCACCGGCGTCGGCAAGACCGAGCTGGCCCGGGCCCTGGCCGAGGCCCTCTTCGGCGACGAGGACGCCATGATCCGCTTCGACATGTCCGAGTACATGGAGAAGCACACCGTCTCTCGGCTGGTGGGCGCCCCGCCCGGTTACGTCGGCTACGAGGAGAGCGGCCAGCTGACGGAGGCCGTCCGGCGCCGGCCCTACAGCGTGGTCCTCTTTGACGAGATCGAAAAGGCCCACCCGGACATCTTTAACGTGCTGCTGCAGGTCCTGGACGACGGCAGGCTCACGGACGCCAAGGGCCGCACCGTGGACTTCCGCAACACGGTGATTATCATGACCTCCAATATCGGCGCCAGCACCATCAAGCGGGAGAGCCTGGGCTTTAAAGCTTCCACCAGCGAAGTGGCGGCCGATTCTTACGACAAAATGAAGAAGCACATTATGGAAGAGCTGCGGCGGACCTTCCGGCCCGAGTTCCTGAACCGCATCGACGAGCTGATCGTCTTCCATGCCCTGTCCAGGGATGATATCAAAAAGATAGTCGACTTGATGCTGGCCGATATGAACCGCCGCCTGGAGGAGAATAAGCTTTCCGTAGAAGTGACGGATGAAGCCAAAGAAATCCTCATCAAAGAAGGCTTCGACGAAGCCTTCGGCGCTCGTCCCCTGCGGCGTGCCATCCAGACCCTCATCGAAGACCAGCTCTCCGACGAGATGCTGGCCGGGAAAATCGTCCCCGGCGACAAGGTCCGGGCCGTCGCCCGGGACGGCAAGATTGTCCTGGAAAAGGCGGCCTAGTCCGGGACGGGATAGACCTCTACAAGCACCCGCGCGCAACGGGTGCTTTTTCTTTTGCTGTAACGAGCAATTTACTTATTTCCACCGCCAGGGGACAGTTCTAATTTTCCAGGGTCCCCAGGAGGCAGAAGGGTTTTCCCGCCCGGAGCCCTGCAGCCTCTAGGGCGGCCCGCTCGCCGGCGGCGAGGATGCAGGTGGCGGGGCCGGCCGATTTGTGCAAGTCCAGCTCCGGTAAGCCCGGCCGCCAGTTGATCTGCAGCCTGTATAAAGCGGCCAGATCCCGGGCCTCGGCCAAGATGCCCCTGGAACCGACGGGAACGATTTCCCGGATGCCCGGCTGGTCGAGGAGCAGGCGTACGGTTTGCAGGTCTGCGATTTCCGGATCGTCGAGGAAGACCTCGGTTCCGACCTTGGGCCGCCCGAAAAGGGCCAGGGCGTCGCCGGCAGCCAGGCGCCCTATTAGCAGCTCTGCGGTAGCCGCCAGGCCGATGACGGTGATCCCTATCCCGGACTGGATAGTGGGGACGTTTTTTTCGCTGCTGCCGGTGAGGGCTTTCTCCGGATCGATACCCAGCGAGCGGACCTCGTCGGCTACGCCCTCCCGGATGGCCGCACCTGTAGGTTCCGGTTCCACGGAGAGGGTGTTGACGATGCAGACCGGCCAGGCGCCTACCGCCAGGACTTCCATCAAGGCTACCCTGGCGGTGAAGCGACCCAGGACGTATCCCGGCACCCGCACCACGTCGGCTTCCTTGGGGCCGATGGCCCCGGCGGAGTCGCAGGCGATCACCAGGGATCTTTGCGCCTCCAGGTCCAGGATGGTCAAATCACGGTAGCGGCGGGGGGAAAGGGTGGCCGGGGTCATTTACCTTCACCTTTCCCCCGGCCGGCGGCATAGCTGGCGGGATATACCCGGCGCAGACTGGTGAAGGCCGTCGCGGCCAGGACGATGTTCAGGGCGGAAGCGATTAATAAGGGCACCACCATGGCCAGGAAGAATGCTTTGCCGAACCCCGGCAGGGGGATGAACAGCGCCGGGAGTAACAGGCCGTTGAGGGCTATTCCCGCTGCTATCCCCAGCCAGGGGGAAAAGCGGTAGAAAAGGGCAAAAAGGGCGACGACGGCGGCCATTCCGGCGGCGATTACCAGGTGGAGGGGCGGGGTGAGGGGGAACCCGGCGGTAAAGGCGGTGAGCAGGTGCCCCAGGGAAGCTATCAGGGCCCCGTCGGCGGGACCCAGGATGAGGGCGCCGAGAAAGCCGGGAAAAGAATCGAAGGCCGGGGTGCCGGTGATGCTGGGTATTTTTAGATTGGCGCCCACAGTTGACAGGGCGATGAGCATGGCCAGGGTCGCCAGGCGTCTGGCCGTCCAGCGGCTTGCCTTAACGGCCGGGGAGGAAAGTTCCGGTTTTGCCATGTTTGCTTCTCCTTTCTAAAGAAGACTTTGTCAGGGGTGAAATGGGGCCGGGCCACCCGTAACAAAAAAGTCCCCAGCCGTCTTCCGGCTGGGGACTTTACCATCATCCCCGGTTGCTTCTCCCCTTTCCTGGCGAAGGTGAGAGGTCACATGGACAGGCAGGTCTCCTGGCTCGCGCTTCCTCGTTTGGCGATGCCTTCCCGGGAACTATCCCAGTGGCGTTATATCGCCAACTCCACGCTCACAGTGGCGGGACCGCGCCGGATCGCCGCCTGAAAAGGCGGTTACCGGACTTCCCTATTCTCCCCCTCCCGGGGGCACCTGTCCATTTTTTCATATATGGTTGTCAATTATTAATATAATCTACCACCGTGCTTTTGGCAAGCCCTGTTTTCCGAAAGTAAGCCCGGGAAAGACTTTCCGGGGGAGGTAGCCGCACCGTGTTCGATTACCGGGCCGCCACGGGGCTGTGTTGTCCGTCTATTCCTGGCGGAAAAGACCGGTTCCGGCCGGGTTACCCTAGCTCACCATCCAATTTACCGCCAGTTCTCCCGGGGCGGTAACCCGTTTACCCTCTGCTAACTTCAGGGCTGCCAGGCCGGTGTCGGGATAGGCGCTTTCGCCGTGCTGGGAAAGATCCAGGCCGGCTTCCTCTTCCTCGGCTGTGCCCCGCCTGGCAATCCCAGGGCCTCATGAGCTTAACCGAACGCTATTCTTATCTTCGTCAAGCTTGGTGAACCGCCGGATGCGGACCCGCATGTCCGGTGGTGTGAGAGGACGGGGGCTAGCCGCCCCCTCCTACTCGATTTGCTAACGAAATTTAACAGGGTAAAGGAGGATTTTTCCTTTTTATGACGAAAAAATACATTTGGCCGGGGAGGGAGCGCCCGGCCGGTAAATAAAAAGGGGAGGTGTTGCCGTTGATCTCTACGGTTACAAGCACCACCGTTACCACCATTGCCAGCTCCACCATGGCCGCCGGACTGGGCCTGGCTGCTGTCCTCTGCTTGATTGCCTTCCTGATCGCCAAGGAACTGCTGGATGCCGGCGTCAGCGTCGAGGGTACGGGTGAAGGTGCGGCCACAACCCTTTACCCGTGGGTACGACCCCTTAGCCGCGCTTTGACCGTGGGCATCATCCCCTTGCTCATTGGCTTCGGGTTTATAGTCCTGGTAAGGGTGATGGCCGTCCTTTAAAGCAGCCATTAAAGCGATGGTGGTAAAACGCCATGAGCCCGGATTGGGGGCTCGCCACCGGACCGCAAGGAACGGTGGTATTTTTTTGGGGGAATTTTTTTGCGCTTGCATACCTGGAAAGAGCTCGTCTACCTCGACGCCATGGCCCTGGTCCTGGCCCTAATCATCCTCCTGGGCGGTCCCCAGCCCCTGCGGGTCGCCCTGGGGCTGCCCTTTGTCCTCTTTTTGCCGGGCTATTGCCTGATAGCGGCCCTTTTTCCCCGGCAGGGGGACCTGGACGGCATCGAGAGGATAGCATTGAGCTTTGGCCTGAGCATCGCCGTCGTACCCCTCATCGGGCTGGGCCTCAACTACACCCCCTGGGGCATCCGCCTCTACCCCATCCTTATTTCCCTGTTAATCTGGATCCTGGGCCTCTCCGCCCTGGGCCTCACCCGCCGCCGGCGGCTGCCCCCGGAGGAGCGTTTTACCATCGCCCTGGAGCTCAAGCCCCCGGCCTGGCGCGCCCTCACACCCCTGGATCGGGTCCTCTCCATTGTCCTCATTGCGGCCATAATCTTTGCCGTGGGCAGCATCGTCTACGTCGTCAAGACGCCCAAAGTGGGGGAGCGCTTCACGGAATTTTACATCCTCGGGCCTTCCGGCAACGCGGAAGGCTACCCGCGCCGGCTCACCCTGGGTGAGAGCGGCCGGGTCATTTTAGGCATCGTCAACCACGAGTACGCCCGGGTGGAGTACAGGGTGACGGTGCGCCAGGGGACGGACGACCTGGTGCAGCTCGGCCCCCTGGTGTTAAACCATGAGGAGAAATGGGAAGAACCCCTCGCCTTTACCCCCCGCCGGGCCGGAGAGAACCAGAAAATCGAGTTTCTCCTCTACAAAACCGGAGAGACGCCCCAGCCGGGCATACCTTACGTGAAGGCAGGCGACACGACGCCCTCCGTAGAACCTTATCGCAGCCTGCACCTGTGGATAAACGTCGTCAATCCCAGCCCAGCAAACAGTCCGGGAGATGAAGCCAGTTGAGCAGTCCCCAGCCCATGCCCCAGGCACCTTTTAAAATCTTCCTCGCGAGGCAGGGGGAATACCTGCCCTGGTATTACGGCGTCCTTTTAACCGCGGCCGAAATCCTGACGGCCCTCATGTACATACCCGCCGGCCTGGCCCTGCACTTCAGCATCTTGATCCTCTTAATCCTTCAGGCCGCCCTGGAGGCGGGAAAACCCCGCCACGCCCTTTACCAGGCCCTCACCCTGGCGCCCCTGACACGCATCATGAGCCTGACCCTGCCCCTGGGCAGCTTTCCCCTGATGTGGTGGTACGCCATCACCAGCCTGCCCCTTTTGGCGGCGGCCGGGGCTGCGGCCGCCATCTGCGGCTTTAAGGCCGCCGACCTGGGCCTGGTCCGGGGCCGCCCCGGGCTGCAGGTCCTGGTGGCCCTGAGCGGC
This sequence comes from Moorella sp. E308F, assembly GCF_006538365.1. NCBI lineage: Bacteria > Bacillati > Bacillota > Clostridia > Neomoorellales > Neomoorellaceae > Neomoorella > Moorella sp. E308F. Next base: position 900,543 of record NZ_BJKN01000001.1, read on the forward strand.
CTGCCTCTGGGCCTCCTGGAATACCTGATCTTAAAACCCCAGCCCCTGGCGGCGGGCCTCGACTGGCGCCATCTGTGGCTTGCGGCCCTGATCCTCCTCATATGCACCGGCTTTATGGAGGAGCTGGTCTTCCGCGGCCTCATCATGCGGGCGGCTACAATCGCCGCCGGGCCGCGCTTTGCCCTCTACTACATGAGCTTTATCTTCGCCGTCCTGCATATCACCCACCGCTCGGTCCTGGACGTCTTCTTCGTTTTTGCCGTGGCCCTCTTTTTCGGCTGGGTAGTCCAAAAGGATCGCTCCATCCTGGGGGTCACCCTGGCCCACGGCCTTACCAATATCACCCTTTACCTCATCTGGCCCAACCTGTTATAATTTCTCTGGGTGATACATCCATGCGCGCCAGGATTATCCTCGGCGGGGTCGCCGCCCTCATTCTGGGGAGCGGCCTCCTGCTGTATTTTCTTTTCGGCTTGCCTGCCGGCAGGGGGACGGCGCCGATGCCCTTTTTTGGACCATCCCCGGGCGAGACGGGCTGGCAGGCGCCGGGTGCCGGTGCCCGGACACCCGCGGGAAGCCCGCCGCCCGCACCGGGAGAAGGGGCGGCGGAGGTGTCCCCGGCTCCCGGTGGGGCAGCGCCGGCGCCGGGAGGCTCCCAGCAGCCCCAGACCTCTCCCGGGCTGCCCGAGCAGGAGAACCAGGTCTGGCAGGAGTACGCGCCGCGCCTCCTGGCCCTGCAGGAGGAGTACCAGGGCCGCCTGGACGCCCTGCTGGCCCGCGCCTATGCCGACTACCAGCGCCATAAAAACGACAGGGCTAAGCTCCTTTCCCTGGCCGCCTACTACATCAAGGAGGGCACGGCCCTGGAAAGGGAGGCCGACGGCGCCTTCAACAGCATCGCCGCCGCCATGGAAGCAGAACTGAAAGAACGCCACCTGCCCCTGACCATGGTCCAGGACCTGCGGCGCCGGTACCGGGACTTAAAGCAGCAGCGGCGAAGGGCCATCTTCAGCCGCGCCTGGGAATTAATTAATTCCCAGGCAAATTTTTCTCTGGAAAAGAAGGAAATTGTTTCTTGACGGCGAATATAAGAGAAACCAGTGGGACTAAAGTCTTATACAATCTGGTACTTATCTAGGACCATAGTCATGTTATCGTCTTATATAAAGTGGTGATATCAATTTGCAGCACTGCGACGTGGCAGTAGTCGGCGCCGGACCGGCCGGCTGCAGCGCGGCGCGCCTGATTGCGGCGGTCGGTTTCCGGGTAATCATCCTGGAAGAACACAACCAGATTGGCGAACCCCTGCAGTGCTCCGGCCTCATCAGCCCCCGCACCCTGGAGCTTGCCGGTTACCAGGGGGAGCTGCGCCACGCCCTCCACGGCTTCAACCTCCACAGCCCCGCGGGTTACACCCTGGGATTCCAAACCAATAAAACCTACGCCGTGGCCGTCGACCGCGTGGCCCTGGACCGGCAGCTGGCAGACACCGCCCGGGCGGCGGGAGCGGAGCTGATCACCGGGGCCAGGGTGGGAAGATTGCAGTATGCAGGTGACGGTATAATCCTGCACGCCTCGGGAACTGCCGTCAAGGCTCGGCTGGTCATCGCCGCCGATGGGGCCCGCTCATCTTTCGCCCGCCGTTTGGGCCTCAGGCCGCGGGAGATTATCCCCCTGGCGGCGGCGGAAATAGAGCTGGGACCGGGGAGCCGGGCCCGGGAGGACGTCATCGAGCTCTTCCTGGGGCAGGACCTCGCCCCCGGCTGGTTCGGCTGGCTCTTCCCGGCGGGCAAGGGCCGGGCGCGAATCGGCGTCGGGGTAGGCCTTAAAGGCCCCAGTCCCCGGCGCTGCCTGGACATGCTGTTGAAACGCTATCCGGAATACTTCAGTAAAGCGAAGATCCTACGGTATACAAGTGGCTGCGTGCCCATCGGGCCGCCGCCCCGCTTTTACGGCGAGCGGGTGATGCTTTTAGGCGATGCCGCCGCCCAGGTAAAGCCCATCTCCGGCGGCGGCCTCTACCTGGGGCTGCACGCGGCCCGGCACTGCGCCCGCACGGCCATCCAGGCCCTGGAGCAAAAAGACTTTAGCGCCGCTGTTCTTGCGGGCTACCAGGAAGCCTGGGAAAAAGAGTTCGGCGCGGCCCTGCGCAGCGACCTGGTGCTGCGGGAATTATTCCTTTCTTTGAACGATACGAAAGCCGATTATCTCACCCGCTTTTTCGACAACAGCTTCTGGCGGCAGTTTATCGCCCGGTACGCCGACATCGACTACCCCTCGTTCCTGGTGAAAAAAATCCTGGGAACGGGGCTCCTGCCGCGTAAGTTCTTTCAACTGGCCCTAGACCTGGGCGGATTTATCGGCCGCATCGTGAACAGGGAGGGAAACCGCCGCTCCCTGCCGGCCCTGGAAGCGGGAGAGTATCAAGCAACAACATAGAAAAACCTGGAGAAAAATAATAGGCACTCAAAATGGTAAGAAACATAAGCGGAGGCTGTGAACCCTGGCCCGTATGTGGGCGCCTGGACCAGGGCGAGCCAGTGGCGCAACCGGCCGCTGTTTTGCAAATGGCGGTTTTTGTATTTTTATGGGGGTGGTTTTTTGCCGGCGGCAGTAGTCATCATGGCCGGGGGGTCGGGCGAGCGGTTCTGGCCCTACAGCAGGAAAGAGAAGCCCAAGCAGTTCCTGGAGATTGCCGGCAAGGGCAGCCTCCTCCAGCAGACGGTCCGGAGGGCCCTGCTGCTCACCTCTATAGAAAATATCTACATAGTGACGGGAAAAGAGTATACAGAGCTGGTACGCGAGCAGGTGCTGGAACTTTTGCCGGCAAACCTGCTGGTCGAGCCCGTGGGACGCGATACGGCCCCGTGCATAGCTCTAGCGGCCGCCTATCTGGCGGCAAAAAATACGGAAACAATGATGGTTGTATTGCCGGCCGACCATATGGTGCTGGATAATGACGCTTTCTGCGCGACGATCCAGGAAGGCCTGAAGGTAGCGGCAAGCACCGGCGGCCTGGTGACCGTCGGCATCCAGCCAACCCGGCCGGAAACAGGCTACGGTTACATCCATGTGGGCGTGAAGAAGATCGAGGCGGGCCGGGCCTACCCCGTCGACCGTTTTGTCGAAAAGCCCGACGCCCGCCAGGCGGCGGCCTACCTGGCCTCCGGCGAGTATTTGTGGAACAGCGGCATGTTCATCTGGCAGGTCAAAGCCATCCGAGAAGCCATCAGGCGCCACCTGCCGGAGCTGGCGGCCAGGATGGCCCCCATCGAGGCCGCCGTCGGCACAGAGGACTTTGCATGCATGCTCCGCGACCATTTCCCGAGCCTCCCCAAAATATCCATCGACTATGGGGTCATCGAAAAGGCGGACAACGTCTGGGTCGTGCCCGGCAGTTTCGGCTGGGACGACCTGGGGACCTGGACCGCCCTGGAACGGGTGATGGAGCCGGACAGCCGCGGCAACCTGATCCAGGGCCAGGCGGTGCTGCTGGATACCGAGAACGTCATCGCCAGGAACGACAACGGGGAAAAGCTGATGGTGGCCTTCGGCCTGAAAGATCTGCTCATCGTCGATATGCCCGACGTCCTTTTAGTCGCCCATAAAGACAGGGTGCCGGAGCTCAAGAAAGTGATCCAGGAGCTGCAAAAGCAGGGCCTGGGCAGGTTCTTGCACAGCCTCCTCGAGGAGGGGGACCGGGTGAGCGGCCTCCTGGCCGGCCTGGACTGGAAATGCCCTGTCGTGGAGAAGCCCTGGGGCAGGGAAATCCTGTGGACCCAGACCCCATCCTATGCCGGCAAGATCCTGCAGGTGCAGCCGGGGCACTCCTTAAGCCGCCAGTACCACCGGGAAAAGCGGGAAACCATGTGGTTTTTAAAGGGTGAAGGCGAGCTGGAGCTGGGTGGTAGGAAGATCCAGGTAAGGCCGAATATGATCTTTGACATCCCGCCGGGCACTGTCCACCGCATCCGGGCCAAAACCGGGATGGTAGTCCTGGAGGTGTCATCGCCGCATCTGGACGACGTCATCCGCCTGGAAGACGCCTACGGCCGCACGGACTTAAGAGCGGAGAATTATTAAAAGGTGAAGCATCGATGAATCCTTCTGTTTTTAAAGCCTACGATATCCGCGGCGTGGCCGACCGGGACTTCCCGGATGATGAAGTCGAAAAACTGGGGAGAAGTTTAGGGACCTATTTTCAGGCCCACGGTTACCGGCAGGTCGTCCTCGCCAGGGACAACCGCCGGCATTCTTCCCGCCTGCGGGATGCCCTAGTACAGGGCCTCACCGCTGCGGGGTGCGACTGTATCGACATCGGCGAGACCATCACCCCGGTCTTTTACTTTGCCCACCACCACCTGAACCTGAAGGCCGGCGTTATGATCACCGCCAGCCACAACCCGCCCCAGGATAACGGTTTCAAGGTCTACTGCGGCGAGGGCACCATCTTCGGCGCGGCCATCCAGGAAGTAAGGCGCATCATGGAAAGAGGAGAGTTTAAATCCGGTCGGGGTCGGGTGGCAGAGGTCCAGGTGGAAGACAGCTACATAGATTATATAGCTTCCCGCATAAAGCTTAAGTCAAGGTTGCGGGTAGTTGCCGACGGCGGCAACGGCACGGCCGGTCCGGTGGCGGTGAAACTCCTCCAGACCCTGGGCTGCCAGGTAATCCCCCTGTACTGCGATTCCGATCCAGCCTTTCCCCACCACCACCCCGACCCCACGGTGGTGGAAAACCTGGTGGATTTAAGGCAGGCGGTCCTGGACAATAAAGCCGACCTGGGCGTTTCCTTTGACGGCGATGGCGACCGGCTGGGTGTAATCGACGACCGGGGCCAGGTTATCTGGGGCGATATGCTCCAGATCCTCTTCTGGCGCGAGATCATGCCCCGCTACCTCGGCAGCCGGGCCATAGTCGAAGTAAAGTGCAGCCAAACCCTGGTGGATGAGATCACCCGGCTGGGCGGACGGCCGTTCTTTTACAAAACAGGCCACTCCCTCATCAAAGCCAAGATGCGGGAACTGGGCATCCCCTTTACCGGCGAGATGTCCGGGCACCTCTTTTTCGCCGACGAATACTTCGGTTACGACGATGCCCTCTATGCCGCGGCAAGGCTTTTGCGCATTGTCGCCGGCGGGGGCCGGAAGCTGTCAGAACTCCTGGCCGATGTGCCAAGGCTACCTATCACGCCGGAGATCCGCATCCCCTGCCCGGAAAAGCAAAAGCAGGCGGTTATCAGCGGCATAACGGATTCTTTTCGCCGGGAAGGGTACGAGGTAATCGATGTCGACGGCGCCCGGGTCGTTTTTCCAAGTGGCTGGGGCCTCATCCGCGCCTCCAATACCCAGGAAGTGCTGGTTTTGAGGTGCGAGGCGAAGAGCGAAGGGGAGCTGGAGGAAATCAAGAAAAAGTTTGAGGAAAAGCTGAGAGCTTATATCAGCGGCCCGGTAGTTTGGGATTAAAGAGCCGGCAGGAAGAGGTGAAGAAGTTGCTGCCCTTAGAAAAGCTGAGGAGAGAAGAGGTTGAGGAACGCGGGGCGGCCAGTATTAGCGCCAAGCCCGCCCATACGATAATCATCCCAGCCTATAACGAAGAACAGGGTTTACCCGTAGTGCTGGAGAAGATCTTGAAGCTCGTCGATGATAATTTTGAGATCCTCATTGTCGACGACGGCTCTACCGACAATACGGCGGTAGTGGCCCGGAGGTACCCCTGCCGCTTGATCAGGCATAAATTTAACCGGGGCAAAGGCGCGGCCATGAAGACCGGCATCCAGAACGCCCGGGGCGAGAATATCATCTTCATCGACGCCGATGACACCTACCCGGCTGAAACCATCCTGGAAATTGCCGCCGCCCTGGAGAATTACGATTATGTCGTCGCTTCAAGGAGCAAAGGGAAGCAGAATATCCCCGCCTTCAACCGGATAGGCAACGCCATTTTCCGTAACTCCATACGTTACATTTACGGCTTTAAAGCCTATGACCCCCTCACCGGCCTTTACGGCCTCAAGAAGACGTACCTGGAAAAGATGGACCTGCACTCCCGCGGCTTTGGCATTGAATCGGAAATAGCCATCAAAGCCGCGGCCATGGGGTTGAAGATCAAAGATATACCAATCGTCTACAGGGAACGGATCGGGAAAGCGAAGCTGAACGGCCTCAGGGACGGGTACCGCATAGGGTGCACCATTTTAAAGCACCTGCCCCTGTACAACCCGACCCTGACCTTTATCCTGCCGGGCCTGTTGCTCTTTTTGGCCGGCTTAATAGCCATGATAGGTTTTGTCAGGGAACCCCAGCAGCTCCGGGGTATAGCGGCCTCCTTGTTGATGCTGGCCGGTTTCCAGGTTGTCACCCTGGGTGTCGCCAGCAAGCTCTACGGGTTAGTACATAAAAACAGGAAACCAAATCCCATCATGATGTATTTTTTGCGAAGCAGGGTTGATAGGAAGATGTTCCTATTATCCCTTATTATAATCCTTATTTCCGTCGCTTGCCTCCTGATGGTGGCTAAAGATCAGCCGGGGATGGAAGTCTACTCATTACCCCTGCTTACAGGCGGCCTGCTGGGAGTGCTGTTGTTTTTTGCGGCGATATTTCTATCCATCTTCGTTCCCGATGTTTCTTCCCGCAACATTAAATTAAGCTAGGGGCAGAAAAAGTGCGTATCTGCATCGTCGGATCTTCCAAAAAGTTCTTCAGCGGCATTTCGGCTTATACCATTGTCATGGCCAATGCCTTTGTCGAGCAGGGCCATAAAGTATCCGTCGTCCTACTGTGTCCATTACCATTAGCACAAATTATGATGACTAAGTAAAACGCAACCCGGTAGTGCATGGGGTGATAGTACTGATAAGGGTATTGGGGTTAATATTACAGCAGAAAATTTTTGGTTATATTTAATACCTTAATACAGGGGTTTTCAGGAGATGTTACTTTAGGATGAGAGACCCTGAGGTAAGTATAATTATTGTCACTTATAACAGTAAAAGATATTTACAAAGGTGTTTGGAGAGTATTTACAGACAAACCTCCTTTTCTTATGAAGTAATAATAGTTGATAATTGTTCTATAGATGACACTGTTGAATATGTTCAAAATAATTTTCCGAGCGTACGGGTTATAAGAAATACACAAAACAAGGGATATGGAGCTGGAAATAACCTGGGTGTTAAATATGCCAGAGGCAAATTTATCGTTATTTTAAATCCGGATACAGTTGTCGAGAATAATTGGTTATATGAAATTATTAAGCCATTGGAAACAGGAGATAGGTTAATCACTATACCGAAGGTATTATTATATGATGGATCTAGAATAAATACGTGTGGTTTAAACATACACTTTACGGGTTTAGCTTTCTTGATTGGTTTTGGCAAGAAATCCAATGAGTATAATGATATAATGGAGGTTTATGGAATTGCAGGTTGTTGTTTTGCTATGCAGAAAAAGTATTATCAAGATTTAGGTGGCTTTGATGAACGTATTTTTATGTATCAAGACGACGTTGATTTTTCTATAAACGCTAGACTTTCCGGGTTTAAGATTTTATTTGTTCCTAAAGCTATAATAAGGCATGATTATACATTGAAAGTGGATAATAATAAAATATACCTTTTAGAAAAAGGTAGATATCTTATTTTAAAAAAATACTATAAACCATTAAATATAATGTTGATGATGCCATCAATAATTATGAGTGAGATTTTAACACTTGGATATTCACTAAAATTTGGTTTAAAAGGTGTATATAAAAAATACAAGGGTCTTTATGATGTATTAAAAATAAAAGATAGTTCAAGGAAAAAAGTTAACGATATTGGAATGTTTAGTAACTTGTTGCCAACAGAGAATCAGCTTCAAAGTAAAGTTATTAATGTATGTATCTCTCTTGTAAATGCAGTCTTTTATTTAAATTCATTAGTTTATAGGATTTTAAAGCTGACATATTAACTAATAATCAGTTTAGCTGGGGATTTCTTCGCTCATTATTAATTAGAAATGGGGATAGACATGAATTTATTAAGTTTATGTCCTTATTGGATTAATCCTCCGACAGGAGGAGGACCAATACGTGTTTTAAATATTACTAAGGAACTTGCAAATTATTTTAAGATTAAACAATTTTGCTTCAGGCCTACGTTAACACATGGTATACATATTAAAAGCAATAAAAGTATATATTATAACTATTACCAGTATCAGGTTTTTAATCCTATTATTTTACTTTCATCATTTCTTTTATATAAATTAAATTTACCACCAGATTTGTTACAGGGTAATATCCTATATTATTTGTCACCGAAATTAAAGAAAGAGATTATTTCGTCAGATATAATTCAGATAGAACATCCTTGGCTTATACCATTTGTAAAAAAGGTTGCCCCTACAAAAAAGACAGCATTAATGTGTCATAATTTTGAAGCCGATTTGTTTAAACAAGAAAGTACTTATATCGGAAAATCTTCTCAAATGGTTTTTAAATATATTAAAAATATTGAGTACCATGCTTTAAATTTGGCTGATTATATTTTTGTTTGCTCAAAAGACGATGAAAATAGAATAAAAGATTATTATAAGATTACTAGAGAATTTTATTATGCACCAAATGGTGTTGATGTGGATTATTTTAGGCCTCCTGATAAACTTGAAAAAATGAATGCTAAAAAAAAGTTGGGTTTAGATAACAAATTTGTAATAATTTTTACAGGGGGAATACATAAACCCAATTTAGAAGCTATTGAATTTATTAAGGAAATCGCAGGAGAATTGAGTTCATTCTGTACGATAATTATCCTAGGAGCAGCCGGAACACAATACAAGAATAGTTATAGTGATAATTTGATTTTTACAGGATATGTAAAAGATCTTAGACTATATTATTTTGCGGCAGATTTGGCAATAAATCCATTAAGTATAGGGAGTGGAACTAGTTTAAAATTTGCAGAATATTTATCTTGCGGTCTTCCAACAATATCTACAAACATAGGCGCTCGAGGATATGAAGTTATTGATGGTAAACATGTGTTATTATGTAAACGATCAAATATCGTAGAGTGTATTCGCCTTCTTTATAATAATAAAAACTTGCGAAAGACTATAGGTTTTGAAGGAAGAAAACTGATGGTTCAAAAATATAGTTGGAAGAAAATAGCGAAATCAATTGCGCAGGTATATTTAAATAATTTAGCTTAAGCTCAAACACAAAAAGGTCTGATGAACATTGAGTCAATCATTAGTGTGTATAATTATCCTCAACTGGAACGGCCTTAAAAATACCTTGGAATGCATTGAATCAGTCAAAAAAATTACCTATCCTAGCTATAAAATAATTGTTGTTGATAATGCTTCAGCCAATAATGAGGCCTATTCCCTGCGCAAAAATTGTTCCGGGGATATCGACATACTTTTAACTGCTAAAAATTATGGCTATACAGGTGGCAATAATGTGGGTATCTCCTATGCCCTGGAAAAATATGATCCTGGATACATATTAATCTTGAATAACGATATCATCGTTGATCCAGATTTTTTAACCATTATGGTTAACGTAGCCCAATCAGACGAGAAAACAGGTATTGTCGGCGGAAAGGTTTATTACCATCGTTATCCTAATTTGATCCAGGCCGCCGGGGCCGGAATCAATATGTACTTTGGAAAATCCTATCATATTGGCGATAGGCAGTTTGATAAGGGTCAATATGATACCCAACAAAGCGTGGACTATGTTATGGGTTGTTGCATGCTTATCAAAAGAGAGGTAATAAATAAAATCGGACTGCTGGATGAGCAGTTCTTCTGTTACTGGGACGAAACTGACTACTGCTTTCGTTGTCGGAAAGCCGGTTATAATGTGATCTATACCCCCCTGGCCCGGGTCTGGCACAAAAACCCCGTCAAGCTCAAAATATGGGAACGAACTCAAAACAAAAGCGTCCGGTCGGCGATACCGTATTATTATACAACCAGAAATAATTTCCTTTTCATGCGTAAACATGCCAGAGGGATTGAGTTTTTAACTTTTATTCTATATTTCTTTTCCTACAATTTAATTTTTGTTACAGGAGTATGTTTGGTGTTTCATCGGGATATAACAAGGTTTAAAAGTTTTTTAAGGGGTATTTTAGATGGGATAAAATTTATGCCAAAAAAGGTTTGTGATGAAAAAGAGTATATTTTACTGTTAACGAAGGAGAATGAGGCAATTGTTTCTAATTAAATCTCAAAAATTACAGCGAAAAGATTTGATGTTTATCGCAGTATTTTTTTTAGTAACTATAGAGTTTATTTTGTTAGAGCATTCCGGTATCCATTTATTTGGATTGAGACAAGTTTTTTCTTTTATATTCTTTACATATATTCCGGGTTACCTGTTGCTGCATATTTTGAAGTTTAATATTGACGATAAGATTAAACTTATTCTTTTTTCGGTAGGATTAAGCATATCTTACTTAATGATAACAGCTTTATTAATCAATTTGATATATCCTTTATTTGGGATATCTAAGCCTATTACTTTTTGGCCGGTTTTGGTTTCATGTATAGTTACTACATTTTTGTTGTTAGTAATATGCAGTTTCTATATGAGAAAAGAAAATAACATATATCCAGATAAAGTAAGCCAAATGATAAAAACAACGTCATATGAAAAAATCTTACCCATATATGTTGTTTTATTGTCAATACTTGCAGCATATTATATAAGAAACCTCGAGAATAACATAATAGCACTTTGTTTTATTGTTTTAGTCGAGGGACTTTTTGTTTTTTATACTTTTAAAAACAGCACTAGAGAAACTTTATCGCTAATCATTTATTCTATTTCATTGGCAATGTTGTTGGTGAATGTTTTGTATTCGAAATACTTAACGGGTTATGATATTAATGTTGAATATTATTTCCAACATCTTACATGGGAAAATGGTTTTTGGAATTATAGTATTCCAGGTACAGTAAATACAACAATTAGTATAGTGCTGCTGGCTCCTATATATTCATTATTAACAGGACTAAATGTTATTGATGTTTTTAAGGTATTTTATCAAATAATATATTCATTAGTTCCGGTGGCATTATTTGTGTTTTATTCGGTTTTGTTTGACTATAAAAAGTCTTTTTTAGCTATTGCTTTATTTATGTCAATCCCTACATTTTTTTTGGAAATGCCGGCATTAGCCAGGCAGGAAATTGCCGAGTTATTTTTTGTCTTGATCTTGCTACTTATATTTGATAAAAGTACGAAAGAGTTATCCAAAAGGATTATATTCATAGTATTTTCTTTCAGTCTAATAATTTCCCATTATGGCCTTGGATATGTTTCTATAGGATATTTAATTGTCGCTTTCATAACTTATGTTGTGATACAAAAACCCATGCTACTTCAAAGAGATAATATGTTACGACCTAACTTAATTACTATCTTTTTTGTTTTACTAATAATATGGTATATGTATATTGCAACAGGTTCCCCATTTAATGTGATGGTTGGTATTGGAAATACAATTATTCTTCATTTAAAAGACATTTTAGGCTTATCAACACGAGAAAATTTAATAAGTACTGCCATTGGTCTTGACTTTTGGCATGTATCTACTTTGGGAAAGCTCTTTAGAATAAGCCAATATCTCATAGAAATGTTTATTGTGATAGGGTATATTTCATATTATTTTTATTGTAAACACAAAAGAGAGCACATGTTATTCTTTTCATTTGCCACGGGGGCTGCATTACTTTTATTTGCATGCATTGCTATACCATATTTTTCTACATTCATGAACATCACGAGGTTTTTTCACTTTGCTCTATTTTTCCTCGCTCCTATGTTTGTTGAAGGTATCGATAGGTTTATATTATTGTGTGCTAGGATACTCAAACTGGCTAGCGATAGATTTAATGCTAAATATTTAGCTTCAAATACTTTAGCTATTGTAATTATATCTATATATTTTCTTTTTAATTCAGGATTTATCTTTGAGGTCTTTGGCTTTAAAACTTATGGGACGACAGAAATTCCATTTACTTATAGTCTTAGCGGTTATCGTATTGACGGGCCGTTTTTTACTACCCAGGAATATAATGCCTCACTTTGGGCTGATAAATATTTGCCAGCGAACGCCCGTATTTATGGTGATGAATATAGAAGACTTTTGCTAATTGATTTTAGAAATGGTAGGGTAAAAGTTTTCTCTCATCACATCGAACAGCCTTCATTTTTCTTTTTAGGGGAACTAAATACACTTAAAAATCAAGCCTCATTAATTGTTTCCCATAAAGCACAAAAACGGTTAGAAATAGTTGATTTAGATTTAATTAAAGACCTGAAAGCTCTTATTTCGTAAGCGTCAAATACAACCCACCTTGGCACAGGGCTCGCGTTTAAGGGATAATCTTCCTCAGAAAACGGACTGAGGAGGATTTCCCCTTATGACCAGAGCCGAATTACAGCAACTGTGGGAAGCTCGCATAGCCGAATACAGGGAAAGCGGGCAAAGCGTTAAAGAATGGTGCGCCTCTCATGAGGGCATTAGCCCCAGGCAGTTATGGTACTGGCTGCGAAAGTTTAAGAACCAAACCCCAACTCCTCCGGAGCTTTCCAACCGGTGGCTGCCGGTAGAAATAAGTGAGCAAGGTTCCCAAAAGCAGGCCCTACTGGTCAAAATAGGACCGGCCAGCATCGAGGTAAGACCCGGCTTTGACCCGGCCTTACTCACCCAGGTAGTACAGGTGCTGATGGCGTTATGCTAAACGAAGTGGGTATCGACCGGGTTTACCTCGCCTGCGGCGCAACAGACTTGCGCAAATCTATTGACGGCCTGGCGGTACTGGTCAAGGAAGGCTTCGAATTAGACCCTTTTTCTTCTTGCCTTTTTGTCTTCTGCAACCGTAAGAGGGACAAACTAAAGATCCTCCACTGGGAGCACAACGGGTTTTGGCTTTATTACCGCCGGCTGGAGAAGGGGAAATTCATATGGCCGCAAGACACTACTTCTTCCACCATCACCATAAGCCGCCGGGAGTTGCGCTGGTTGCTTGACGGCCTTCCCTTAAACCAGCCTAAAGCCCATCCTGAGGTAAAAGCGCGCACCATCTTGTAAAAGAAATCGCTAGAAAGAAATATTTTTTGTTTGTGGTTGATTCTAGAGGAATTCGGCTTGATTTGTCGAATCATTAAGGCATGAACACTGCTAAGTCTCTTGCTACCATGACCATAGAAGAGCTGCAAAGCCACTGCCTTCAGCTGGAAGAGCAGTGTAGGCAGCTGGAACAACAAAATGCCGAACTGACCGCTAAATTAAACTGGTTTATGGAGCAGTTCCGTTTAAGCAAGAAGCGTCAATTCGGTTCTTCCAGCGAGCGGACTGAAGCACTAAAAGAGCAACAGCTTTTGCTTTTTAATGAGGCGGAAGTGGAAGCCCGGCCGGAGGAAGCTGAGCCGGATTTGGAGACCATCACCTACCAGCGCCGTAAGACGCGCGGCCGCCGGGAGATGAACCTGGAAGATTTATCGGTTGAGGTGGTAGAACACCGCCTACCGGAAGAGGAGCGGGTCTGCCCGTGTTGCGGTGGCCCTTTACATGAAATGAGCACCGAGGTACGGCAAGAGCTCAAAATTATCCCGGCCCAGGTGAAAGTGGTTCAGCACGTGCGCTACGTCTATTCTTGCCGCCGCTGTGAGAAAGAAGAAATAACTACCCCGGTTATCACAGCGCCCATGCCTGCTCCTGTACTTCCGGGAAGCCCGGTATCTCCCTCCCTTCTTAGCTACATCATGACCCAGAAATACGGGGCAGGATTACCCCTTTACCGCCAGGAGCAGCAGTTTAAAAGTTGGGGTATAGACCTTTCCCGGCAGACCATGGCCAACTGGGTGCTCCATGGAGCTAACACCTACTTAACCCTTATTTACGACCGTCTCCATGAACACCTGCTCAAAAGAGACATTCTCCATGCCGATGAGACCACGTTGCAGGTACTTCATGAACCGGGAAGAGAGCCTACCACCAAATCATTTCTCTGGCTTTACCGCACGGGGCGGGACGGTCCCCCCATCGTCCTCTACGACTACCAGACCACCCGGGCCGGCAAACACCCCCGCCGGTTTCTAAAAGGTTTTAAGGGTTATTTGCATGTTGACGGCTATGAAGGCTACAATGGACTTTCAGAGGTCACCCTGGTGGGCTGCTGGGCCCATGCCCGGCGCAAGTTTGACGAAGCCTTAAAAGCCCTGCCGGAGGAAAAACGCCATGCAGCAGTGACAGCCCGGGAGGGGCTGGAGTTCTGCAACCGGCTTTTTGCCATAGAGCGCGAGCTTAAAGACAAAACCCCGGAAGAACGATATCAAATCCGGCAGGAGCGCAGCCGGCCCGTGCTGGACGAATTTTTAGCCTGGCTTAAGAAGCAGAAACCGCAGGTGCTGCCCAAAAGTGCCTTTGGGCGGGCGGTTTACTATTGCCTGGGCCAATGGGATAAACTTGTCGCCTTTTTACAAGACGGGCGTTTAGAAATTGATAACAACTGCAGCGAGCGTTCTATAAAGCCCTTCGTCATTGGGCGTAAGAACTGGTTATTTGCCAACACTCCGCGGGGTGCTAAAGCCAGCGCTATTGTCTACAGCATAATAGAAACAGCCAAGGAAAACGGGTTGAACCCTTTCCACTACCTTACCTACCTCTTCGAAAGGTTGCCCAACCTGGACCCGCAGGATAAAGAAGCCCTGGAACAACTCCTGCCGTGGTCGGAAACTCTGCCCCCCATTTGCCGGATGAATAATTAAGCTTGTTTTAGCCCCCATCTCAGAAATCGGTGGGGGTTCTTTATTCTTATCTTACGTAAGGGCAAAAAGTGGGTTATATTTGACGCTTACCTT